>CAYLWA010000012.1:2209-13141 GCA_964387335.1 uncultured Candidatus Saccharibacteria bacterium
GTCTCTATCTAAAAGACTTCCCTTATTTTTGATTTGTTGATATAATATGTATGTTTATTAATATTTATATTAAAGAAAGAATCAATTCTTACAGAGTTGAAAAATAATTTTATGGAGAAAAAGAAAAACAGTGCTTTTATGAAACCGCTTAATCTAAGCGAAGATCTTCAAGCGGTTATTGGTAAGGGTCCTATGCCAAGATCAGAAGTTGTTAAAAAACTTTGGGATTATATAAAGAAAAATGGACTTCAAGATGCTAAAAACAGGAGAAATATCAATGCTGATGATAAATTGAAAAAAATATTCGGTGGCAAAGGTGTTGTATCTATGTTTGAGATGAATAAATTAGTAGCTAAACACTTATCATAATCAAACAAAACAAAAAGCTTCTTTCAAGAAGTTTTTTGTTTGATATAAAACTATGGCTAAAAAAATAAAACAGCAGGTTAATTTTTCTTGCAAACCTAGTGAGCTTTTCAACATTATTTTAGATTCTAAATTGCATACAAAAGTTACAGGTGCAAAAGCTTCTGTTAGTAAAAAAGTTGGGGGTAAATTTAGTGCTTATGATGGTTATTGTTATGGTAAGAATTTAAAAATAACAGCAAATAAACTAATAGTTCAAAGTTGGAGAGCAACAGATTGGCCAGAAAAACATTTTTCAACAATATCTTTTGAATTTCAAAAAACTGACACTGGAACAAAGATGGTTTTGACACAAGAAAATGTGCCGGATGATCAGTTAGAAAGTATAAAGAAGGGTTGGGTGGATTTCTACTTTAATCCGATAAAGGATTATTTAAAATCAATTAAAAAATAATTTACAATCTTGTGATAAAAAAAGTAAAAGTAAATGATTTGATGCAAAAAGGTTATGAGTATGAACTCGTTGAACCTGTTGGAAAAAATTTTGATAAAAATTTTAAACCAGATTTAACACCAAAAGAAATGTTAAAACTCGGTGTCTTTGGTGGTAAGTATATGACTGATTGTCAAAATGAATTTCCAAAAGATTGGTTTAAGGATGCTAAATTGTCACCTAAATATAAAAATATAGATTTAAATTTTTTCAAAGTTGACGCTAGTTTATCGCTTTCCATTTGGAAACAAAAAGGCTGGATTTACAAAGATGATCCGAGGGGGTGGTTTCAGTGGTATTGTCGGTATTTTATGGGCAGAAGAATAGAAGATGAAGACAAAAGACAAATAGGTAGATGGAAAAAGATGGCTCGGCATATTGCACAGATAAAATATAATTGTAGATTAGGGGATTTTTCTTGTCGGAGAAAACAGAGGCAGACTCTGCTTCACTGGGCTATTGATTCAAGAAAACTTTAAAGTGTATCTTTAAGCATCAAACTATATCTTGTTCCGAGTATAATGGCAAAAGACCCTATAACAAGGAACATATAGTTGTAATCTATAAGTTCAAGCATAACACTAGCGATTATTGGAGCGATTATGAAAGCAAGCGGTCTATTTATTCTAAAAAATGAAATGATATCTGTTTGGCTTGATTTGACTTGTTTAAAGAAGTAACTTTCGGTTGTAATTTCAACGAAACTGGCACCTGTTCTAGTTAAAAATAGTATGATTGCCCAGAGTGCAAATGCTTGGGAATTTATAAAGCTGATTATAATAGTTGAAATGCCCATTATTACAAAACCAATAGTAAGTATTTCTTTTTCTCCATATTTTTTATCGCTTAGTTCTCCTATTGGAAGTTCAAATAAAACAAAGGGAATTAGCATTATTGTAAATAATATTCCTATTTGTTCCCAACTGAAACCAATATATTTGTTTAGATATATTGGTGAGTAAATAATCATAAAAGCATAAAATATTTGTAATATAAAATTTGATATGAGTATATTGAAAAGGTTTTTGTTTTTTAAATATACAGCAATGGTTTCTTTTATTTTTAAATGGCTAACAGGCAAGTGGGTAAAATCGTGGAAATATTTTCTAATAAAGATTATAAGCGGGAAAAGTATAAGAAGGGAAACAAAATAAACTGTTTTATAATTGTCTCCGTTTATAATAAAACTAACCAAAAGTGGTGCTATAACCAATGTTACATTTGATGTCGTAAGGTATGCTCCCCTTATACTACCAGTTTCTTTTTCGTCAAAATATAAATTTTCCAAAAATACATCCAAACTAAATATAATTATTGGAACTATGGTGTGGTGGAGAATAAAATAAAATGCAATTCCTTCACTTGACGGTGTTGTTAAAAGTCCTGATATTGCTAGCGCCTCTAAAATAATAGCGTAAATTATTAGTTTGTAATTGCCAATTTTATTTAGTATTTTTGAGACATTTGTTATAAGTAATAAATTTAACACAGAACCAACAATATAAATGCTACTTACTTGGCTATCTGAAAACCAGATATTTAAAAAAGATGAGTTTATATAAACTAAAAGATAATAGTGTATTGAAAGTAGTATATTTGAAAAATATACAGTAACCAATCTTTTATTTTGACCGATAGAATTTGATATTTTAGATAACAAAAAATCCATAAAAATATTGTAACATACTTACAATATTTTTATGAGATTTTTTGTTTATATCTTGATAATTTAATTTTAAACTCCTAGTATAACTGGAATAACTATTGGTTTTTTAGCTGTTTTTTGGAATAAGAACCTTCCAACAGCATCAGAGACATTTGCTTTTACATAATCAAAGTTTATTGGATTCATACCGTGTGTTGAATCTTCAACTGATTTTTTGATAATGAGTCTTGCTTGATTTAACAAATCTTGTGATTCGCGTAAATATACGAAACCACGAGAGATGATATCAGGAGATTTTTTAAGTTTTCCTGTTTTTACATTAACACTTGCTATAATTACAAACATACCATCTTGTGCCAACATTTTTCTGTCTCTCATTACGAGTTCTTGGGCATCACCTATTGAGAATCCGTCAACCATAACTATATTTGAAGGAGCAGATTCTTTTAATCTTACAAGTTTTTGTCCTTGTTCCTGAATTTCTACTATTGTCCCATTGTCTGGAACTACTATATTGTCAGGTGACATACCTAGAGTTTTTGCCAACTCTTCATGAACTCTAAGCATATAATGACTTCCGTGAACTGGCATAAAGAATTTAGGTTTAATTTTCTTGTGTATCCATTCTAGCTCACCTCTGTTTCCGTGACCTGTTGAGTGGATATAAACATCGGATGATCTATAATGTATAATCTTTGCCCCTTGTCGTGCAAGATTGTCTTTAAGTTTTTGAACAGCTTTTTCGTGTCCAGGAATAATAGATGAAGAAAGTAGTATAGTGTCTCTTGGTGTTA
This sequence comes from uncultured Candidatus Saccharibacteria bacterium, assembly GCA_964387335.1. Classification (GTDB taxonomy): domain Bacteria; phylum Patescibacteriota; class Minisyncoccia; order Phycocordibacterales; family DATDWN01; genus CAYXZA01. The sequence continues at coordinate 5,529 of CAYLWA010000012.1, forward strand.
TTTTGAAATATTTGTGAGTTTTATTAGACATTCTCATAAGAGCAGCAAACTCATCACCTTGTGCACCAGTTGCTAAAACAATTATTTTATCTGGTGGGTATTTTTCCATCTCTTCTGATGTAATAAGAGTCTCTCTCTTTATGTTAAGCATTCCCATATGGGCAACTATTTCAATATTGTTTTTCATACTTCTACCCTCGACTACAACTTTTTTACCGTATTTTTCTGAAACTTCTATTATGCTTATTATTCTTTCTATTTGAGATGCAAAAGTTCCAATGACAAGTCTGCCAGAAGTGTTCTTTATAATCTCTTCAAGGTTTTTATGAACCAATTTTTCCGGTGTTGAAAAACCTGGGTTATCAACATTTGTTGAATCCATCATCAAAAACAAAACGTTTTCCTTATCGAATCTAGCAAATTCTTTTTCTTCGGCTTCTGTTGGTTTTCCATCTATATGATCTAGTTTGATATCTCCTGGGGTAACTACGCTTCCGTAAGGTGTTTCAATAATAAGTCCCATTGAATCTGGTATTGTGTGCGTTACGGCAAAGAATTTAATTTTCAAATCTCCAACTTTTATCACATCTTCTTTTTCTACAATCCTCATATCAAGAGCTGGTAGGTGAGGAAACTCCTCTTGTCTTTTTTTAATCATCACGCTTGTTAGTGCCCTTGTGTAAATTGGGGGGTTGCCTATTCTGTCCATTATATAAGGTATTCCTCCTATGTGGTCTAAGTGTCCGTGGGTTATAAACACAGCTCTGATTTTATCTTTCCTATCTTCTAAATATTTTGTATTAGGTAGTATGTAGTCAACACCAGGAGTTTCATCATCTCTGAATTGAAAACCCATATCTATTACAATAATGTCGTTTTTGTATTCGACAAGCGTCATGTTTTTGCCAATCTCCTCAACTCCACCAAGTGGAATGATTCTGATGTTATCACCAGAAGAAGGGATTTCTGAATGGGCTTTTCTCGCCATTTTTAAAGGGAATTCATTTCTTGAAAATGATCTTCTTGGTTTTGCTGTTCTTTGACCGAAAATTTTTGTTCTATTGTGATTATCCATATTTTTAATTATTATCTTTGTTAAATATTTTCCAAATTTTATTTGTTTCTATATACCATTTGTTAACATTTTGAAATCTGTCAGCTGGTATTGTTGTCTTTGTTAAAATTACATTTTTTATATCTTTGTTGTTTATATAAATGAATTCTGGTGAGTAAATAAATATTGCTGGGGTATCTTTTTTAACTTCTTCTTCAAAAAGATTAAGTAATTTGTCCACCTCATTTTTGTCCGTTGTTTTTCTAATATCTTCTAGTAATTTATCAACCTTTGCGTTTGTATACATTGCAATATTTAGTCCAGGATCGTTTCTTTCCGATGAGTGCCAGAAAGGGAACAGATCCAAATCTTTGCCAATTATCTCGCCAAAGAGTAAACTCTCATATTTTCTTGGCCTTATAACATTTTGATTTAAATCTCCTGTTTCAAATATTTTTACTTCAACATTTGCACCGATTTTTTGCCAAGAACTTTGTAGTATGGTTGCTGTATTTTTTAACTCTGGTATGTCTCCGGTTGAAATATTAAATGATAATTTTTCCACAACCCCTTTTTCATTTTTCTTTTCATATATTCCAAATTCATTTTGTTTCCAACCTTTATTTTCTAAAAGCTCTCTGGCTTTTTCTATACTATATTTCTCTTCTTCCAAATAATCATTTGGTAGTGGGCCATCTATTGATTTTCCATAACCCAGCAAAACCTCATCTATAATATTTTGCCTAGGAGTTGCTATGTCCAGCGCCTTTCTAACTTCATCGTGTAGAAATATCGGTTGGTTGCTTTGGTTAAAAAATACTCCAAATATTCTAGGTAGTGTCTGAATTTTCAAATTAGAATTTTCAAGACCTATTTTTTTTATATTTTTAGGTGATATGCTGTTTATGTTTTTTACTTCACCTCCACCGTATGCCTCTATTAATTTATCTTCATTTGGATAAAATTTTAAAGTAATTTTCTCTATAAAAGGTTCACCTGATATATATTTTTTAAATGACTTTAATTTGTATTCTATTGGCAGTCCAGATTCATCTTCTGTTAGACTTTCCATTTTGTAAGGTCCAGATCCGATGGGTTTCAAGTTGAAGTTACTAAACAAAAAACTGTCATCGGAAACATTTTTCCATATATGTTTTGGTAGTATTCCAACTGTTGCGTTTTGTATAAAAGGTGAGTAAGGTTTCTTTAGTGTAAACTTTATAGTTTCCTCGTCTATTTTTTCAACTGTAACATTTTCCCAGCTACTTCTTTTTGGACTTTTAATGTTTGGATCTTTTATTTTTGATATTGTAAATTCTACATCTTCACTTGTAACCTTTTTACCATCATGAAAATAAATATTTGGTTTTAAGAAAAATGTGTAAACAGTTCCGTCTTCGGATATTTTGTATGAATCGGCGAGATCCGATACTAAGTTTCCATCCTCATCAAATTTCAAAAGGCCAGAATAAACCAAGTTATTTATATCTCTATCAGCATCTGTTATTGCTAAAACAGGATTTAAAAATCTCGGAGTTCCAACTATACCTTCAATTACAGCACCTCCTTTTGCTGGTATTTGCACAGATAGGCCGTCGTTTACTCTATATAAAAGACCAATACCGGAGATTACAAATATTGCACAAAAAATAGAAAAAATTATCTTTTCGGCAAATCTGAAAGATTTTATTATTTCTACTATTTTTTCTTCTTTTGGAAATTTCCAACTTTTAGAGAGCAGTTTTTTTATTTCTTCTTTATTCACAAGATTATAGTTTAGTTTTATAAGTTATTAAAACAAAAAATAAGGATTTATAAATTTATTATTTATTTTACAAACAAAGTTACAATAGAAAAAGCAATAAAAATTAAAGTAATTATTATTGTAAAGATGAACAGAACTCTTTCTGGGCCTCTTTTTGTGTGTTTGGTAGCAGAAAAACTGTCAGTTCCAAAAGCACTTCCTAAACTTGCCTCTGATTGTTGTAAAAGTATAGATCCTATAAGTATTATTGATAATACTATTTGGACATACGGGATAATTTCAGACCAATTCATATTGAAATCAATACTATCAAATTTTAAATAAAAAGCAAGGGTTTGTAAAAAGTGTAAGGGTTGGCGTGGGGATAGTCTAAAAATTCAGAATATTTTTAGTTGACTTGTTAACTATTTAAAATTATAATAGCTTTTGCCGAAATCGGTTCGAATTTAAAAGTTTATTTTAAATAAAAATATGGCAAAAAATAACAATATTCAATCAAAAAAAATGTCTATATTGCCTTTGGGTGATAGGGTTTTAGTTAGACCTTTTACCAAAGAGGAGCTTACAAACAAGAGTTCTTTTGGGATTATCTTGCCGGAAAATGACAAAAAGGAGAAGGCTGAACAGGGTATTGTCATTGCTGTTTCAGAAGGTAAAAAAGTTGACGGCAAAATTGTTCCGCTTTCTGTAAAAGTTGGTGATAAAGTTGCTTTTTCAAAGTATGGTTATGAAGATATAAATATGGATGGTGAAGAGTTTTATTTAATAAAAGAAGATAATTTATTAGCAATAATTAAGTAAATAAAAAAATATGGCTAAACAATTACTTTTCAAAGATGACGCTAGAAAAGCTTTAAAAAGAGGTGTAGATGTTGTATGTGATGCGGTTAAAATAACTATTGGCCCAAAAGGTAGAAATGTTGTTTTGGATAAAGGTTATGGAGCGCCAACTATTACAAATGATGGAGTTTCCATAGCAAGGGATATTACTCTATCTGATAAGTTTGAAAATATGGGCGCTGAAATAGTTAAAGAGGTTGCAAATAAAACAAATGATATCGCAGGAGATGGAACAACTACATCTGTCGTTTTGACTGGGGCAATAATATCCGAAGGTATTAAACATTTAAATATGGGACTTGGTGTTATTGGTTTAAAAGCTGGTATAGATAGTGCTGTAAAAGATGTGCTAAACGCTTTAAAAGAAATATCTAAACCAATAAAAACAAAAGAGGAAATAAAACAAGTTGCTACAATATCTGCCGAATCAAAAGAGTTAGGAAGTATAATAGCTGAAACAATAGAAAAAGTTGGAAAAGATGGTGTTGTAACGGTTGAAGAATCACAATCTTTTGGTGTTGAATCAGAGGTTGTTGAAGGTTTGGAAATAGACAAGGGATATATCTCACCTTATATGGTAACAAATTCAGAGAGAATGGAAGCTGAATATAAAGATATACCAGTTTTGATAACAGATAAAAAAATATCTTCTATAAAAGAGATTTTGCCACTTTTGGAAAAAATCGCTGGAACTGGAAAAAAAGATCTTTTGATAATCGCTGAAGATGTTGATGGTGAAGCTCTTACCACTTTTGTTATAAACAAACTAAGGGGAGGCTTTAATGTCTTGGCTGTAAAAGCTCCTGGATATGGTGATAGGAAAAAAGAGATGCTTTTCGATATCGCTGTTGTTTGTGGAGGAGAAGTTATCTCTGATGATTTAGGTATCAAACTTGAAAATGTGGAACTTTCTCAACTCGGAAAAGTATCAAAAGTTGTTTCAACAAAAGACAATACTATTTTAGTTGGTGGTAAAGGTAAAAAATCAGCAATAGAAGAAAGAGTTGCTTCTATAAAAGCTCAAAAACAAAACACAACTGCAAAATATGATATTGAAAAAATGGATGAAAGAATTGCAAAATTATCAGGTGGAGTTGCTGTCATTAGAGTTGGAGCTGCCACAGAAACTGAAATGAAATATTTGAAACTAAAAATAGAAGATGCGGTCAATGCAACAAAAGCTGCTATATCAGAAGGTATAGTTGTTGGTGGTGGTGTCGCACTAGTCAAAGCGGCAAATAAAGTGGCAGAAAAAATAAAAGATAAAAAGGATAAATCAACAGAGTTTTCTGTTGGATATGAAATAGTCTTGAATGCTTGCAATATGCCACTTCGTCAGATTGCAATAAACTGTGGTAAAGGTGACGGTTCTGTGGTTTTGGAAAAAGTCATAAATGCTGGGACGAAATCTAACTTTGGTTATGATGCCTTAAATGATGAGTTTGTTGATGATATGTTTTCTAGGGGAATCATAGATCCTGTAAAAGTAACTAAAACTGGTCTTATAAACGCTTCATCTGCCGCTGGAGTTTTCCTAACAACAGAAGTTGTCATCACAGATATTCCAAAGGAAGAAAAAGAGCCACAAATGCCTATGGGATACTAGTCTTTATTTATCAAAAAATAAAAAAACAAAGATTGCCCAAACGGGCGATTTTTGTTATAATTTTATTTGCTTATAAAATAATTAAAAAATATGGAACAAAATTTTTTTCAAAGAAATAAAAAAATGTTAGTTGTGTTTGGTGTTATTGTTTTGGTTTGTATTTGGTTAGTATCCTCTTATAATGGTTTCGTATCATACAATGAAAAAGTAACAGGACAATGGTCTCAAGTTGAAAATCAACTTCAAAGAAGATTTGATCTGATTCCAAACTTGGTATCAACTGTAAAAGGAGTCGCTGGTCAAGAGCAAAAAGTTTTTGGTGATATTGCCGAAGCGAGAACAAGATATTCTGGCGCCTCAAATATAAATCAAAAAGCTCAATATGCTTCACAGGTTGAGTCTGCACTTTCAAGACTTTTGGTTATAGCTGAAAATTATCCAACACTTCAATCTTCTGGTGCGTTTAGGGATCTGATGGTTCAACTAGAAGGAACAGAAAACAGAATAGCTGTTGAGAGAATGAAATACAATGAACTTGTAAAGACTTTCAATGTTAAAGTAAAAAGTTTTCCTTCAAATGTAATGGCAAAGATTTTTGGTTTTGGAGAAAAAACATACTTTGAAGTTACAGATGAAGCTAAGGTTGTTCCAAAAGTAGATTTTTCTAACTAACAAAAGCAATGAAGAAAGTATTTTCTTCGATTTTAATTATTTTACTTTTTCCTACTCTGCTTTTTGCTTTTAATATTCCAGAAAATCCAACTGGTTTTGTAAATGACTATGCTGGTGTTTTAAGTCCAGAGCAAAAAAGTCAGATAGAAGATAGTATTTCTAAATTTGAAAAACAAACAACAGACGAAATTGCTGTTGTAATAATAAACTCACTTGATGGTGATAGTATAGAAAATCTTGCCCAAGAAATATTTACAAAATGGGGTATAGGTAAGAGTGATAAAAATAATGGAGTTTTGTTTTTGATATCTATATCAGATAGGAAAAGCAGGATACATACAGGTTATGGTGTAGAGGGTGATCTCACTGATCTTGAATCTTCGTATATACAAAGTGAGGTGATGCGACCTTATTTTGTGGAGGGTAAATATTTTGAAGGTATTTTTTATTCCGTTTTGAAAATAGAAGAAGCTCTTGGTAGAAATATTGTCAATGAAGATTATAAACCAAAAGATAAAAGTGGTGGTATAGGTGGTGATTTGTTAATTTTTGGACTTTGGCTTTTTATTGTTTTGATAAGGGTAATTATTAGTTTTATGGCTAGGTCAAAATCTTGGTGGCAAGGCGGTATTTTTGGAATTGTAGCTTCTTGTATTTTGTATTGGGCTCTTGGTTTTACTTTCCATACTTTTTTGATCGTTGCTCCTATTTTTGGAACACTTGGTTTGATTATTGATTTCTTACTTTCAAAATATGGAGATAAGTTTAAAGGTGGAGGAGGGGGTGGTTTCTGGGGAGGTTTTGGTGGTGGTAGGGGAGGAAGTGGTTTCGGAGGTTTTGGCGGTGGTTCATCTGGTGGTGGCGGTTCATCTGGTAGTTGGTAAAAAACAAAAAGCGCTTATCGCGCCCTTTCATCTGTTATTGTAATACTTATTCTTACTTCATAATGACCTTCTCCAATTCTATTATCTTCGTGTCTGTATATATAAACTCCATCGTTTAATTTATTTCCAGCGCAACTCTTAATTACTGTTTTCTTATTGAAAAGTCTAAATTTCTTGACCGTAACATCATAATAATCACATCGAGGTCTTATGATACTAAAATCAACATGAATATTATATACTCCGTCTGTTTTATATTTCCAGCTTAGAATTTTATCTTTGACTTCATCTTGAAATCTAAAATTATAAGGAGGTCCAGAAAAATAATAGGATTGAACTTTTAGGCCTTTGACAATTACTGTAAAATTTACAGCACCTGTTTCAAGAAGTTCTCGTGATACTCTTGGATACGAGATCTTATTACCTTCTATTATTTGAGCTTCTATTGTTTGAAAAAATTGAGATAATAAAAATACAATCAAAATACCAAGTTTTTTCATTCCTGCTGGATTATAACATATTTTGATAATAAAATCAAATTTGGAAAGCCCGCTTTCTTGTTCTAATATATAATCTGTTTGAGTGTTTGTTTGAAGGAGTCGTCGCGTAGCGGTTCTTGTGCCAACTCGTTTGATATAGACTTGGAAAGCCCGCTTTCTTGTTCTAATATATAATCTGTTTGAGTGTTTGTTTAATGGAGGATTCGCATAGCGGTCTAGTGCGCTCGCTTGGAAAGCGGGTAGGGGAGAAATCCCCTCAAGGGTTCAAATCCCTTATCCTCCGCCAGAATTG
>CAYLWA010000013.1:0-3200 GCA_964387335.1 uncultured Candidatus Saccharibacteria bacterium
CTCTAAAAATTACTCCTAGCAATATAAGTCTCTATTTAAACAGAGTAATTTTTAGAGACTTGCGAGTGAGACTTTTGCGAGTATGAGATAAACTAGGTGGGTTGATTAAAAATTAGTTTGGTGAAATTTTGATAGAAAGATGGCTGATGCGTTGCTATGAATGTCTGACGAGAATTTTTTATCAAAGTTTAACAGTTCAGCAAATAAAGGATCTGTTACTTTTATTATATGAAAACCATCTTTTATTGTTAGTTGAGATTTTTCTTTTATAAATTTTTCAAATATATTAGATGTATCATCTTCTGTATTTATAAAAATTTTATCTGGTATCTTTATTTTTAAATCATCAATATTTAAAGCGTCATCTAAATATATGTAATACTCTTTTTGTAGTCTTTCAAGTATTTCCTTTATTTGTGAACTTGTTTTTTTATCGAGCATATTGTCTTGATAGGTATGAAGCATTGATATCGCTACCTCATAAGGACAATTTAATTCTTTTGCAATTTGTCTTATTATGGTATTTCTACCAAATGGTAATGATAAGTTATAGCTTATCAAATGGTCAGAAACCACTGTTATATCTGTAACTTCCCCGCTTATATCAACATAACTATAACTATTTTCTCTAAATACCAGACTGATAGCCTCCTTAAAAACCAGTGGTAGTGTGTGATACATAATATGCTCTTTTTTTATATGAGTGTGTAAATACAGTCTATTTTCTAGTTTTTTTATAAAATCAAGTGGTGCAATAGATAAATACATATTAAATTGAACATTTTGAGTCTTCATTCCTATTGGATTGGTTATTTCGTAACCATTTACTCTGGTATCTATGATGGTTTTTTCAATAACTTCAACGCTACTAGAATCAAATTCTTCTTTATAACCGTTTGATTCTTTTTCCAAAACATCTTTTATAAAATTATCTGTTATAAAAAAGCTGTTTTTGTTTTCAATTTCAATTTTTTTGTTTTTAGAGAAAAACCAAGGGGATGAAAGTGTGCAAAGTATTCTAGAAGGATGTTTGTGTTCTGTGTTTGGATTTTCTTTTATCACTTTAAGTATTGCATTTTCAACATAGTTTAAAGTTAAGTGTTCTATGCTTTCTGTTTTAGGTTTCTTTTCTAGAGTTATTGGTATATTTTTTGTATATAAAATATTTGGTTTTTGATTTTTTTCAAACAAAACCAAGCTGGCAATTACAAAGCTATTGCCTATATTAACTAGAAGACAAAGGTCTTTGTCTTTATTTCTATTTTCAAATAAACTAGAAAATATATTCATAAATATATTTTAACACAAGAATAAAAATTCAAAAATAAATATTTTAGCTATTATCTAAAAAACTATTCAAGCACAGCTTTTATTCTCCTTACACCCGCTGATACGGCTTCCTCCTTTGTAATTTTAAATTTACCCAAGATTCCAGTATTTTCTATATGAGGGCCACCACAAAATTCTTTTGAATAAGCGTTTTCAATATCATCCCCTATAAAATAGACAGAAACTTCATCTCCATATTTATCTCCAAAAAAGTGTAAAGCTCCAGATTTTTCTGCTTCATCTTTTTTCATTATTATATTTTTAACAGGCAAATTTTCTTGTATTTTTTGATTTACAATCTCCTCTACTTTACTTTTTTCCTCATCAGTCATTTTTCTTTCAAAAGAAAAGTCAAAACGAAGTCTCTCTGGTGTTATATTGCTTCCTTTTTGAGAAACAGAGTCACCTAAAACATCACGGAGAGCTTTGTGTAGTAGGTGTGTTGTTGTGTGGTATTTCACTGACATTTCGCTTGTATCCCCCAACCCACCTTTAAATTTTTGCTCACTACCAAGACGAGAAAGCTCTTGATGTTTTTTCATTTCCTCTTTGAATTCTTCTTCGTCTATTTGTATACCTCTTTCTTTTGCTAATTCTTTTGTTAGCTCAAACGGGAATCCGTAAGTTGTGAAAAGTATAAACGGCTTTTCACCTTTATCAAATTTTTTAAGCCCGTCTTTGATTGTTTTTCTAAATTTTTCTTCTTCTATATCTATTGCACTTTTTATCTCATTTGTCTTTGAGTATGTATCAGGGTAAGAATCCTTGTAAACTTCCAAAAAGCTTGAAACCAAGTTTGAAAGTTTGTAATTTTCTACACCAAGTTTGTCAAAATACAAAACAGCTCGTCTAAGTAACCTTCTAACAAAATAGTTTCTATCTGTATTTCCTGGCAAAACTCCATCACCTATTAAAAATGTAGAGGCCCTAAGGTGATCCAAGATAACTCTAAAATATTTTGTATATTTGCTGTCGTCATAGCTTTTACCAGATATCTTTTCTAATTCTAAAAGAGGTTTTTCAAAAAAGTCTGTTTTGAAAATATCTGATCTGCCTTCTGAAACTAAAACAAGTCTTTCAAGTCCTCCTCCAAAGTCTATATTTTTTTGCGGAAGGGTTTCAAAGCTGGTTTCTGTTTTTACAAATTGCATAAAAACATTATTGCCTATCTCAATATATCTTCCACAGTCACAGTTTATATGACAATGTTCTCCAAATTTTGTGTCATGCTTTATTTCTTCTATCTCGTAAAACATTTCAGAATCCGGCCCTCCTGGTTCGCCTATCGGCATATTTTCTGGAACTCCTGCCCTACTCCACCAATTCTTTTTTGCATCATAATAAAATATTCTGCCACCTTGCATTCCAACTTGATAACCGTTTTCCTCACTCCCAATATCCACTTCTTTTGCATCAATACCAACAGTTTTGAAAAGTTCCTTCCAGATTTCTCCCGCTTTCAAATCTTTTTCTACTCCATTTTTTGGATCACCTATAAATGCTGAAACAAAAAGTTTTTTTGGATCAAGTCCTATTTCTTTTGTTAAAAATTCAAACATCCATTTTATTTGCTCTTCTTTAAAATAAGCTCCAAGAGACCAGTTCCCAAGCATTTCAAAAAAAGTTATGTGTCTGTTGTCTCCTATATCCTCTATATCACCACTTCTAAAACATTTTTGACTATCAGCTATTCTGTCCCCTTGTGGATGTTTTGCGCCCAAAAGGTATGGCACCATAGGTTGCATACCGGAGCCGGTAAAAAGTGTTGTTGGATCATTTTCTGGGACAAGTGAAGATGAGCTAACAATTTTATGTCCTTGTTTTTCAAAAAATTTTAAATATTTTTCTCTAATTTCGTTTGATTTCATAAA
>CAYLWA010000013.1:3300-5396 GCA_964387335.1 uncultured Candidatus Saccharibacteria bacterium
AAATTTACTATAAGCTTTCAATTTCCTCTAAAACTTTCTCTATTTCATTATCTTTCATATTTATATCTTTTAGAATTGATTTATTCTCCAAGATAGTCTTACATAAAACTATACCAGTATCAAGTAGCGCCTTTTTGTAGTTAGATTTAAGAGAGGTTAGACAAGTAAGTGGATGTAGCTTGGCTTCCAGTATCATATCATGGAGGTTTCCTTTTGGTGGAAAATTCCAACCAATCATAACTAACCCTCCTTGGCATGTGCCATATTCTATTGCTGTTTTTGAAAACTTTGTATTTGTAATAAGCCATCCTTGATCAAGTTTTCTCTCCCTATCGTATTTAAAGGTCATTTGCCTTAAATCATCAAATCTTGCTTTTACATAAAGTGCCACTTTCAAATCCGATTTCATTCCTGGTTCATTGTGAAATTTTGCTTCACACATTATAAGTTGTTCTTTGTTCCAAGCTATGATGTCAACTTCGTGTTCTACACAAAAACCTTGAACCACTTGTCCTGTTAGTGTTTTATATCCTTTTACTTTAAATATTTCAGCAATGAATTTTTCAAACGGAAAACCAGATGGTCCAAGTTCTAACACAGCTTTTTTTAAAGAGTATTTTATAGCTATCGGTCTTTCTTGTTTGTGTAGCATTTCAAATGCGTGTCTGTATATGTCACGAGTTGTCATACCATCTTTTAACTCTGCTCCTATATGATCTACTATTTCATTTACAACTTTTTCTGATGTTCCTGCTCTTTTTAAAGAAAATTTAAGTTTCTGTATATCAAACAACTCTGATCCACCGTCTGCTTTTATAATATAAATTGGTTTAGAAATCATTTTAAAATTATAACATAAGCAGTTAAAATTAAAATACTTTTTAAACTATTTCGGCTGAACCAAAACATTCATCATCTTGATAGAAAGCTATTATTTGACCGCTACTTATTGCAAACTCTGGTTTTTGAAGTTTTACAAAAATGTTTTCACCCTCTTTTATAATCTTTCCTTTATTTTTTTCGCCCCTATATCTAATATAAATATCCAAATCTTTATTTAATTCTATTTTTGTTATTTCTTGTATATTTTTTATGTAAATAATATCTTTAAAATTTATATCCCCGCTTTGATCTGTATTTTTACTTGAAACAGTCAAGGTGTTTTTTTCTAGATTTTTAGATACAACAAAAAATCTTGGTTTATCATTGTGATTTTCATTGAAATCAGAAACAGCAATCCTTTCCCCTATTGTGTAGAAAAAAATACCACTATGTTCACCGATTTTTTTACCAGTTGTATCTAAAATATCTCCTGTCTTTTCTTTTATATAATGTTTCAAAAAATCTTTCATATCAACTTTTCCTATAAAACAAAGTCCTTGACTGTCCTTTTTGTCGAAAGTTGGTAAGTTTAGTTTTTTTGCAATTTCTCTAACTTCTGGTTTTTCCAAGTTGCCTATCGGCAAAAGAATTTTAGATAACTGCTTTTGATTTATGGAAGAAAGAAAATATGATTGATCTTTGTTTTTATCCAGTGCTTTGAAAAGTCCAAAAGAACCATCTGCTTTTTGTTTTTTTATACTATAATGTCCTGTGGCTACAAAATCAGCTCCATCTGAAATTGCTTTATCTAAAAAAACTCCAAATTTTATGTATTTGTTACAGAAGACATCTGGATTTGGTGTTTGACCATTTTGATAAGAAGATAGCATATAGTCAACTATCTTTTCTTTGTATTCTTTTTCACAGTCTAGTGTTTTAAATGGCACAGAAAGTTTACTGCAAACTCTCATAGCAGATCTCCTCTCCTCTTTCCAGTTGCAAGGCAGAAAATCTGGTGACCAAACTTTTAGGAAAACCCCAACAACATCAAAACCTTGGTTTTTTAATATAGCCAAAGCAACAGAGCTATCCACTCCACCGGAGACTCCAACATAAACTTTTTTTCCGTTATTTTTATCCATTTTTTAAAAAGATTTTTAAACTCATTTTTTTTCAACATTTAAAAAAACCTTATTTTTAAACATATTTTAGGTATAGTCTAGCACAATTTTTAAAAAAGCACAAAATCTCTTGACAGAAAAGGGGTGGTTGTG
>CAYLWA010000013.1:5496-11864 GCA_964387335.1 uncultured Candidatus Saccharibacteria bacterium
AGTATTTTATAAGTATTATAAGGTGAATCTATTTTAAGGTCATCTAGTGTTAGATCAAAAGTTCCTTTGCCGTTTATGTATTTAAATGTAGCGTCAACTTGAAGTGGTATTTTCATTTTTATCCTTTTCCAAAGTATTCCAGAGACGATTCTTCTATCCTCTGTTGTTTTTGCTTCACCTTCAAGGATTGATGCCATTTTTATAATATCACTAAGTGGTTTTTTGGATTTTAAAATATCCTTTTGATATTTTTGGATTTTGAAATCAAAATTGTTTTCCATTTTGAAAATGATTTCATCTATCTGGGCTTTTGGTGAAAAAAAGTATGTGTCAGGGAAAAGGTAGCCTTCTTTATCTTTTGTTTTACTTAAAAACTCTTGTGAATTGAAATTGATTATTTCTTTTTTCAAAACATCAGCAATTTCTTTATTTGATGTCCCCTCTTTGATTGTTATTTTTACAGAAATCGTCTGGTATTTTCCAAGTATAATGCGTTTTGATAGTGTATAAACATTTTCAGGTGATTTAATAAAATAATCTCCAGCTATTATTTTCTTTTCTCCACCCAAGATTACCGTGAAAGCTTTAAAGACTTCCGTTGATCTTATTATGTTATCTTTTTTTAAATTTGTAGCTATTTGAGATAAATTTTGTCCTTTTTCTATTTTAAAATAACTGTTGTATATTGCATTTTGCGGAGGAGATATTAGGAGTTTATGCGTCATTGAAAAGATTATATAAAGACAAAAAAGAGAGACAAAAACTTTGTTTTCGTTTATATATAACCTAATATTTTTATATAAATCACTATTCATTAATCTTATTATATAGGTAAGTTTCCTGGAGCTTGAGCTTTCTTTGATTCTATCCTTTCAAACGAAGGTGTCTCTGTTGAAGCCTTGCTTGGTAGATGAAATATTGTTGCCAACTCTTCCGTATTCAAAACAAAAGATTTTCTATCTTTGGTAAATTGATTATAAAAATAACCACGGCTTTTGTAGGCAAAAAGCATACTTTCTTTGTCTGGATTTTTATCTGGTGACCTTGTTCCTTTAAAACCGTTTAGGTTTGAATTAAAATGTCTAAAATTTGAAACAACACCGGCGCCATTTGCTTTGTTGAATTTATCTTTTTCTGACCAATATATAGCTCTTATACCAACGTCAAATCCCGGTTTAGTGATGCTTCTTTCAAGTGATTTGATAGTTTCTGTTTCTCCGTCTGTAAGTGGTCTATGAGGAGGTTGAACGCCTTTATCATCTTTTGGCGGTTTGGCTTTTTCTTGAATTTTTTTAATTTCTTCTTCTGCTTTTTTAAGCCATTTTAGATCTATAGCTTTGCCTGTAATAGGGTCAGTGTCTTCATTTATATGGGCTCTAGCGATTATTTGTATCCAAATGTTATGATCCTTTCCAACTGATGCCAAAAATTCAATAAGGGGTGTTAATGGATCTATTTTGTATTCTTCTTTTGGATCTTTATCCATACCATAATCTATATAAGTTTTTATTGGATATGGATCGTCTTTTGTTAATTCAAATTCTGTTGCCCACATAGAATGTTTTTCTTTGTCATAACAAAAAGGAATACTATAATCCGGGACTTCAAAAACTTCTATACCAGGGTATTGTGAGTAAAGTTGCGCCTCAACCAAATTTTTTAAGTTACTTCTTGTCCAAATAAAGAAACGAACCTTGCCTTCTATCACGCAGATTTCAAAAGAAAACCATGGTCTAGTTTGACCTTTTAGATATGTGTCAGAAGTTATAAGTTTTTCTAGTTTTATATGAAATTTATCATCATCGTCTTTAAAAGCCTCTTTCCATTTTAGTTTAAATCCACCCTCTCCTCCTGTTTGGTAAAGAGAGTTAAATAAAAATTCCATAGATTTTGGAGATTTAAAAATCTCTTTTGGCATTTTTATTTCTATAAGTGTATAACTTTGGGAGGCAAAAAATTGTTCTCTCTTGTATCTTAACCAAAAATGCACAAATATTTCCCACAATAAAAGTGTTCCCCAAGCCGGTGAGCTATAAAAGAAAGCTTTTATCATAACCTGAAACCAAGGATCTTTTATTATTGATAGAAAATCTGTGCTAAACATTTCCATATTAAATATTATATATGAAATTTATTTTAAAAACAAAATAAGCCCCATCAGGGCTTTATGAGGTGGACAAGGGTCGATGATCAGGAAGTAGCCGTGGTGACTACTCCTGATCCAAGTCCACCTCATTTGTAATGTATATTAAAAATGTATTTATTGCAACATTATAAAAATAGAGTTTTAAGCTAGGGCGTATTTACCTTCTTTTGTTTTTTTGAATACTTTGCTGTTTTGAAGGTTAACCATTATTGTATTTTCTTTGACATATCTTTCTTTCATTACCTTATCTACTATTTCTTCTTTTGTCATTGGGCCGTGTTTTTGAAGCATATTTTTAATAACATCTTTGACAACACCTGACATATATCCCCATTCTGAAAGAGCATATAGTCCCCTTCCAACTAGCACAAATCTTGGATCTTTTATTAGTTCATTGTGTGTTGTTGCGATATGAGCTTTTTTGTTAAACCATTGGTATATAAGTTTTGCAACTTCTTTGAAGTGTATTGGAGAGCCGTGTTTTCTTATGACGAGAAAGGCATAGTCTCTCATTCCCTTTGTGTTTATATTTGGAGATTCAGTCTTACCCCATTCGCCTAACTTATTTTGACCAATTTTCTTTGAAATACTTAACCATCTTTTTACAATCTCTTCATTTTTATACTCTTCTGATACATCTTTTAAATGTTGTAAGAAGTTTTTGATCATATCTGATTCAGAAAGTATCTGATCATCTGTCATAGATTCATAAAGATTTTTAATGGCTTCGTGTATCTTTTTGGATAAATCTTTGTCTATGTTCCATCTGTGTTTAAAATGCTCGTCCTCTTTTTCTTTAAAGAAATCTTCTCCGACAACTAGTAGAAATTGTATATGGTTAACTGTAGATTTGTCTTTTGAGATATGTGACAAAAGCTCATCTTCGGATATCAAAGAACCTAGTGATTTAATGATGTTTTTTAGTTCTTCAAAAACAGGTTTTGATTTTTCATATTCTTTTGATTTGCGAATATTTGAAAGTGAGTTATTTTCTATTTGACGAACCCTTTCTCTTGTTATCTTGTATTTCTTTCCAATAGATTCTAGGGTCATTTTTTTAACATCTTTACCTAGTCCGTATCTGCCAGATATTACATCTTGGGCTCTTTTTGATAAAACACCCAGTAGATTTTTACTGATTTGTTTTGGTTTAAAAGATATGTTTAATTTTTGTGATTTCATATTTTATTTTTTAACAAAAAACATTTTTGTTATTTAAATTGTTATCTATTTGTATCATTATATTGCCAAATAGTCAAGAAAATACAATGAATATCTAAAATTTTCTTTTCCGTAAATTTTATAGCAGTTTCTCTATATTCTATATGAAAAATTCACTGTAAGTTTTGATTATTGGATTATATTTAATATATGTTGTAAATATTGACTTTTAGTATTTTTATGATATTCTTTCCTGTGGAATGGAAACAATAATAACTATCATTATTTCATTGGTGTTATTAGGATTTCTTATTTATGGTCTAGCAGAGCAAAGTACATTGTTCACTTTTGTGAGGGATGATACTGCTGTGCTTATATATAGGGGTGATACCCTTTCAGGTGTTCTTTTAAATAAAAAAGGTGATCATATTGAGAGAGATCAGAGAGGTCACTTTGTTGTTTGTAAAGGTGATTCAAACTGGTTGCAAAGGAAAACAGGCATATTTTTCATAGGTTTTCCTCCAAATAGAGTAAAAACTTTTGATATTGAATATTCAAAAACTATAAGTTCAAAAAACCAGGCTTCTAGTGATAAAGACCATGCTTCTAGTGATAAAGAATTG
Organism: uncultured Candidatus Saccharibacteria bacterium; assembly: GCA_964387335.1. Taxonomy (GTDB): domain Bacteria; phylum Patescibacteriota; class Minisyncoccia; order Phycocordibacterales; family DATDWN01; genus CAYXZA01. The sequence goes on from CAYLWA010000013.1 coordinate 9,427, forward strand.
AGTTCTCTGGTTGAGGTGGATATGAAAAAAGGTATTAAATATTTGAAAATTACGATCCCGACAACTTACTTTGATTCAAATGTTATTGGGCCAAATAACATTGGTTTCAATATAATGTTGCAACTTGAAATAAATGTTCAAGATGTGTCGCAGATAATCAATATTCTTGAAGGTAGATACATAGCTCGTTTAAGAGCTGTTGTATCGGAATCGCTTGTTGGTTTATTACCAACATATGAACCTGATTATTTGAAAATTATTACTACTGATCCCAATGTATTAGGTGATAAAATTCTCCAACTACTTCAGTCACCTAAGCATCAAAATGATTTAATTGGTAAAGTTGGTGTTATTATAACTGATGTTATCGTAGCTGGAATTCAATTTACTGATAGAGGATTAAGAGATTCTGTTGAGGCTATAGTTAAAGCTGAGCTTGAAGCCAAAGCTACTGTCGCTAAAGCAGAAGGAGAAAGGAGTGCCAGAATAAAATTGGCCGAGGCATCAAGAGAAGAGCAACTTGCTAGAGTTGCTGATGTCAAGGATTTGATGTTGCTTGTGCAAGGTTTAAGCCCACAAGAACAAGCTGAACTTTTGGCAAAATTAGCTATGGCAGAAGGAATTGGAAATCAGAGAGGTGCTTTTGTGACCACTTTAAATCCTCAAGGTAATCCTAGACAAGGTAACAACAGAAAGAAAGGAAGTAATTAAATGAGTAAGAAAACGATAATGAGTGCGCTAGCTGTAATATTATTATTGTTCATTTTCTGGTATATACTAACAAGTATCAATATGACATTAATCGCTATAATACTTCTTCTTGCTGTCAGATTTGTCTATAAGGAAAAATTTGATAGTAAAACAAGAGATCCAAAAGAGTCTATTCGTCATTATTTCATTTTTATTCTATTTTTGTCTTTTACATTAAAACTTTTTACTCAAGAATTTCCAGATTTTTATGAAGAAAATGTTAAACCAAACATTCTCTTCATATCAACTGCAATCTTACTTCTTGTTGGTCTTGCGACTTATAAAGAAGTTGATAAAAAAAGTAAACCTATTGAAAATAAGATATCTTCTTTTGTAAATATATTTTTAGTTCTCTGTCTCCTTTCAAAGATATTTCTGGGTGGAACGCTAGAAGAGAATATAAGGTCACTTAGATCTAAATCCTCATCTTCATTTTCATCCGTAGAATCTTTGGGAGGTAGCACCAATAAAGATAAAGTTCTTGTAGATATCCCAAAAGATGGGAGGCTAAGTGAACTTGTTAGCTATTATAGAGATGATTTTAATTATATACTTCTTGATAAGGGTGTTTGGATTAAAATATATTTTTATGATAGAAAGAAACAACAGGTTTATGTAATGGATAATAATAACAGTGTAAAAGGGAGAATCCCAAACAGTGCAACATATTTTGCTGTCAGATTCGATGAAAGGTCTGTTGGTAAATGTGTTAACTGTCAGATAATGATTCAGTATAAATAAATATTAAAAAAATACGAGAAAGAAAAAATGCGCAGAGATGCGCATTTATTATAACCAAAAAACCTCTTTTGGAGGTTTTTTGGTTTATTTCTTTTCTAACTTCCCTTTTAAATAGTCTGGTGTGGGTGCATCTATGCTACTTATAACAAAGTTTATAATTCCATAAACAGAAACCATAATAAATATTCCAATGATACTGTATAAAACCCTCTCTTTTGCTTTGTCTAAATCCTTTCCGTCTTTGGAACTTTGTATTAGGTTTATGATAGCAAATATAAAGTAAACAGTGGATATTGCAAAAAGTAGTGTGATGATAGGATTAACTACAACCGCATTTACTTTGTTTAGAAAAGCATACATTGTAAATTACAGTCCAGTTACACTTGGTGGTTGTATTGAACCTCCACCAGAAGTATTTACTCCAAATATATTACCTAAAAAAGCTACGATGCCCCAAATAGAAGCCATAACAGCTATTGCAATAACACTCCAAACTATACCATCTTTTGCTTTTTTAGCATCTTCTGGTTTATTACCTGCGCTTCTAATGAAACTTATCATTGACCAGAAGAAGAATATTACAGCAACACCAAAAAGTGTAGGTATCAATTTTGCTGTAGTTCTTTTTATAAAATCCACTATACTATCAAAGTAAGAAACATTAAATGAATTATCTGCTGCCAAAGTTAAAGCTGGACTCAAAGATAAAATTGTATAAACTATTTTTTTCATAATTAATTTTTTTAATAATAATGTTTTAAATGTGATTTTTTAAATCAAGCGACCAACACAAATAAATTATATAACAAAAAAATATTTTATACAATTTATTTTAAAATTTAAGTGGATATCTTCACACCTATCCCACCAAAGCATAATTTTAGAGACTTGTGAGGCTGACCGAGCCGAGCACGAGGAAAATTTTAGCAAAAATTTATCCGTGCTCT
>CAYLWA010000014.1:0-11565 GCA_964387335.1 uncultured Candidatus Saccharibacteria bacterium
ATACAAATGGTAAAAACGAAAAAAATGATAAAGAGGCCTATGATTTGATAATGAAGAACAAAGAGAGGTTACTTTCTTTTGATGAAAAAGTTTCTTTTATATTCTCGCACTCGGCTTTGAAAGAGGGCTGGGATAATCCGAATATTTTTCAAATTTGTACACTAAGAGATAATACAACAAACCAGATGAAAAAAAGACAAGAGATAGGTAGAGGGCTTCGTATTTGTTTGGATGTAAATGGTGACAGAGTGACAGATGAAGAGAAAAATATTTTAACTATTATTTCAAATTCAAGTTATGAAAAATATGCATCTTCTCTTCAAGAGGAGTTTAGGGAAGATGGATACAAAGATGAGATTGATATAAGAGATAAGAAAAAGAAGAAAATAAAAGTTTCAAGGACGGAGCTTTTAAAGATGACGGATTTTATGGAATTGTGGAAAAGAATAAATAAAAAAACAAAATGGAGTATAGAAATTTTACCTAGTTTACTTGTGGAAAAAGTTGTAGAGGAATTGGAAAAAATAAATAGTGAAAGATCTTTTGTAAATATAGAAAGAGGTCAAATATATTTTGACAGTCAAGGTGATGTAAAGACGGTAAGAGAAAATACAGCTATTGGTTATGGTATAAAAAAGAAATTTATTATAGAAAATTTTATTGAGAGACTTATAGAAGAAACAGGAATGACTAGAAAAACTATTTTTGATATTTTAAGAAAAGTATCAAATAAATCTTTTATTTTAGAAAATCCAGAACATTATATAAGAAATTTTTCAGCCATTGTAAAATATAAATTAAAAAATATTATGTTAAATAATGGTCTTAAATATAGCGAAACGGGTGAGTTTTGGCAGATAGAAAATATATTTAAAGAATTTGAAGCTTTTCCGGAAAGACTTTTGGAAAGTAAAAGGTCAGTTTTTGATTATGTGGAGTTTGATAGTTTCGGTGAGAAAAAATTTGCAGAGAGTTTGGAAATTTTGTCTGGTGTAAAAGTTTATACAAAATTACCAAGAGGTTTCGTCGTAGATACTCCTATTGGTAAATATATACCAGATTGGGCTATTGTTTTAGAGGTGAGAGGTGAAGAAAAACTTTATCTTGTTAGGGAGACAAAATTTGATTATGAAAGAACAGAAGATATACCAGAGAGCGAGAGAGAAAAAATAAATTGTGCAAGGAAGCATTTTGAAGCCATTGGTTTTAGTGGTGAAAATGGAAATTTTGATTTGGTAACAGATGAAGACCTTGGTGATTTAGTTTAAAGTTTTTTGTTTCGTAATTTACTTATGATTAATATTATTTAACACTGAAAAATTTACAGAAATTATATTGGAAATTTTGATGTAAATATGGTATAATTGGGTAATGATAAACATTGATGAGGTTAGTAAGGAGCGAGCGTTAAAACTTTTTGGAAGTCATGAAATTGAAAGTTTTGAAGTGGGTAGCACAAAGAGTTTACAGCAAATTCACAACTATCTTTTTGGTGGTTTGTATGATTTTGCTGGTCAGATTCGCACTAAGGATATAAGCAAAGGTGGTTTTCGTTTTGCTTCACATTTATATTTGGTAGAAAGTTTGGCTCAGATAGAAAAAATGCCAGAAAACACTTTTGAGGAAATTGTGGCAAAGTATGTTGAAATGAATATTGCGCATCCGTTTATGGAAGGTAATGGTCGGAGTATGCGTATTTGGATAGATTTGATTCTTAAAAAAAATCTTAAAAAATGCGTTGACTGGGTTAAAATCGATAAAATGGATTATCTAAATGCAATGGAGCGTAGTCCTGTAAATAGTTTGGAAATTCGTGAACTGCTTAGAGGTGCTTTAACTGATGAAATCAATAACAGAGAGGTGTATATGAAAGGTATAGAGCAGTCATATTATTATGAAGAAATTGATTTTTATAAATAAGGTTAATGAAAATAAATAAGAAAAAATGATTTGTTCTGGAGAATTTTCCTCTTTCTTTTTTTTGATTCCATTTTCCCAACGTCGGGAAAATGGTTGCAAATTTACCTTTGAATCCGAACACATCAAAAACACCGAAAGGGCTGGGTTGTCAAGTCTGTTTAAAATCCTTTATTGTGGTATATTTTAACTTATGGAAAGAACTTATATAAAAAATCTAAATAAAAAAATAGGGGAGGAAGTTTTAATAAAAGGATGGGTAAGTGTTAGGAGAGATCAAGGTAAAATGGTTTTTATGGATATCAGAGATCTTTCTGGTCTTGTTCAATGTGTCGTTTTGCCAAATTACACAGAAGTTTTAGAGAAGGCAAAAGAAATAAGGGGTGAGTGGGCTTTAAAAATTGTCGGAATGGTAAATAAGAGGCCTGAAAAAAATATAAAAAGTGGAGTTTTGAATGGTGATTTGGAATTAGAGATCAAGTCCGTTGAAATACTAGGTAAGGCAAAAGAGTTACCGTTTGATATGTCCCTAGAAGGTTATAACTTGGAGTTGGTAACAGAGTTGGATAATAGGGCTTTGGTTTTGAGACATCCAAAAATACAAGCGGTATTTAAAGTTCAAGAAACTGTTATAGATGCATTTAGAGAATTTATGAAGAAAAATATGTTTTTTGAATTCCAAGCTCCAGCTATTACTCCGGCTGTTGCCGAGGGGGGCAGTGAGGTTTTTCAAGTTGATTATTTTGATAAAAAAGCTTACTTGTCTCAATCTCCACAGTTGTATAAACAAATAGTGATGACTGCGTTTGAGAGGGTTTTTTCTGTCAATAAAGTGTTTAGGGCTGAACCTTCTGTGACTACAAGACATTTGACTGAAATAGTTTCCTTGGATGCAGAGATGGGCTTTATTGAAAGTTGGACAGATGTAAGGGATATGGCAGAAGAGACTGTTAGATTTATTTTAAGCGAGGTTTCAAAAAGAAACGCAGAACATTTAAAGTTACTAAATGCAGAATTGCCTGTTATGGTAGATAAAACCCCAACATATTCACTGGTTGAAGTTCAACAAAAAATATTTGATCATTTTGGTAGAGATGTTAGAGGTGAGAAAGATCTTAATCCACAAGATGAAAGGGAAATATGTGAAATAGTTAAAAAAGAAACCGGTTCTGATTTTGTCTTTGTTTATGGTTTTCCAACAAGGAAGAAACCTTTTTATGTTTATCCAAATCCAGAGAATCCTGAATACAATGAAGGAATGGATTTGTTGTGTAGAGGTTTGGAGTGGTTATCTGGTGGTAGAAGGATAAATGATTTTGATCAACTTATGGAACATGTAAAGATATGGGGTATGAATCCTGATAAGATAAAAATGTTTCTAGAAGCTTTTAAATATGGCGCTCCGCCAGAAGGTGGTTTTGCTTTTGGTGCAGAAAGAATAACTATGCAAATACTAGGATTAAAAAATGTTAGAGAAGCTTGTATGTTTCCTAGGGATATGGAAAGAATTGATGAAAGATTTTCTAATATGTAATAAATAAAAAGTGGGGCCCATTCAGCACAAACGGAGAACGTGCTGGGCCCCAGGAGGAGGAGATACTGATGCACACCTATAAATATTTTACTACCAATTATTTTTGTTGTATATATTCGGCTGTGGATATCTTGATGCCTATCCCAGAAAGTATAATTTAGAGCACGGATAAATTTTTAACACTAAAACCTGAAAAATGCCTATCATTGTGGATAGTAGTTTTGGTATAATCTTAGCTATGGATCCGATTCATATCAAAACAGATGTCTTTGAGGGACCACTTGATGTCTTACTTTCCCTTATAGAAAAAAGAAAACTTTTCATAAGTGATATTTCACTTGCAAAAGTTGCTGATGATTATATTTCTTACGTAAAATCTTTGGGTGATTTTCCGGTGGACGAAGCTTCACATTTTATTTTGATAGCATCTACTTTGGTATTGATCAAATCAAAATCTCTTTTGCCAACTTTGGATTTGACTGTGGAGGAAGAACAAAATATAGAGGATTTGGAAAACCAACTAAAACTTCATCAAAAATTCAAAGAATTGGCAAATAATTTAAGAAAGAAATTTGGAAAAAATATTATCTTTACCAAAAAACCTTCGTTTTTAAACACTACTTATTTTGCTCCTGATAAAAATACAAATCTTTCAAATCTTAGAGTGCTTATAAACAAGGTTATAGAAAATATGCCAAAACCAGATATCTTGCCAAAGACTTTGGTAAAAAAAGTTATCTCTTTGGAAGAAGCCATTTTTGGTTTGACCGAGAGGATTACTTCTAATCTTAAAATGTCATTTAGGGAATTTTCTGGAATCGGTAAAGCTGAAAAGGTTTCTGTTATAGTAAATTTTTTAGCTATGTTAGAATTAGTGAAGCAGGGTATCATTAGGGTAAAACAAGAAAACCTCAGTGATGATATAGAAATGGAAACAAACAATTTAGCAGTGCCAAAATATTAAAAAATTTTATATGAAAGATTCACATTTAGAAAAAATATCAAAAAAAATAGAAGCATTGCTTTTTTATGTTGGTGATTTTGTTTCTGTAAAAGATATTTCAAGTATTTTGGAAATAGAAAGAGAAAAAGTTTTGGAAGCTATAACTTTGCTTAAAAAAGATCTAGAAGATAGGGGAGTTGTTGTTCTAGAATTTGAAGATTCTTTCTCGCTTGGAACTTTGCCGGAGTTTTCTGATGTTGTAGAAAAGGTTTTGAAAAATGAATTTCAAAAAGATATATCAGAAGCTTCTCTTCAAACTTTATCTGTTATATTATATAAAGCGCCGGTAACAAAAAAAGAAATAGAATACATAAGAGGAGTTAATTGTTCTTTTTCTTTAAGAAATTTACTTCTAAGGGGTCTTATAGAGAGAAAACCCAGCAAGTTAGACGAGAGAATATTTTTGTATTCACCAACTTCTGACTGTTTGCTTCATTTAGGGGTTTCCAAAGTTTCTGATATTCCAGAATATTTAGAAGTTAAAAAAATGATTGATAAAAATATCGCTGATGAAAGTGATGAGCGAGATTATAAAGAAGATGGAAACCGAAGAGAATAAAAAAGAAAATAGTTATATTGGTTTGTTTGTTTTAAATCTGACTTTGGTCGGGCTTATTGTTAGTTTTTCAATGATGATCTACAAATCTACTTCCGGTAGAAGGGAAATGGTTTCAAATGTAAGCAGTGTTAAGCATTTTGCGCTTAGGATGGATCAGAGTAAAATAGAGGCCAAATCAGTTTTTGTTTATGATGTTTTAAATGACAAGGTTTTGTATGCTAAAAATCCAGATGAGGTTTTGCCCTTGGCTTCTCTTGTAAAAGTAATGACTGTTTATACAGCTAGAAATCTAGCTGACAAAGACGAAGTCATCTCTGTTAAAAAGGAGGATTTATCAGAGGAGGGGGACAATGGACTTTTGGTTGGTGAAAAGTGGAAACTAAAAGATATCTCTGATTTCTCTCTGGTGGTTTCTTCAAATGACGGAGCTAGGATGATAGCTTCAGCTATTGGTGCAAAAATTTCACAAGATGAAAATCTTTCAAGAAGAGAATTTGTAAAAAAGATGAATGAGTTTGCAGAAAGTTTAGGTTTAAAAACTTTGCATTTTGAAAATGAGACAGGACTTGATACTTCAGACGGCACAGGTGGAGTTGGTAGTAGTAGAGATTTTGCTAAACTTGTTTCTTTTGTGTTGGAAAAATATCCAGATATTTTAGAACAAACAGCTTTCTTGGATTCAAATATAAAATCTTTAAATAAAGTTCACAAAGTATCAAATACAAATGATTTTGTAGAACAAATATCTGGTGCTGTTGCTTCAAAAACCGGTTTTACTGACAAAGCTGGTGGTAACTTGGTAACTGTTTTTAATGTTGGTTTAGGGCATCCTGTTGTTGCTGTGGTTTTAGGTTCATCAACTGATGGTAGGTTCAAAGATATGCTCTATGTTGCTTCATCAACTATAAATCAGGTTGCTTCTCAAAAATAATTTTGTTGTAACTGAAACTCTGATATAATGAGTTTATGTGCGGAATAGTAGGAATTTTAGGGAAAGAAACAAAAAATAAAGAATCTTTGATTCTTTCTATGAACGAAGCTATAAAACATCGTGGGCCAGATCAGGACGGTTTTTTTTCTGATGAATATGTTTCTTTGGGAATGAGAAGACTTTCCATCATAGATCTCTCTTCTGGAAGACAGCCGATAGAATCAAAAGATGGCAGTTCTCTTATTTTCTTCAATGGAGAAATATATAACTACAAGGAGTTAAGAGAAGAGCTTTTGTTAAAGGGTTACGAATTTAAAACAGAGAGCGACACCGAGGTCATCTTGCATTTGTATAATGCTTATGGCAAAAATTGTCTATCTAAACTCCGTGGAATGTTTGCTTTTTGTATTTATGATAAAAATTTAAAAAAAATATTTTTAGCAAGGGATCATTTTGGCATTAAACCGCTTTATTATTTTAAAAAAGATAATTTGATAATGGCTTTTGCTTCGGAAATAAAAAGTCTGCTTCTTCATCCAGATTTTAAAAAAGAGGTCAATGATAAAGCTGTTTTAAATTATTTGAAATTTCAATACAACCCACTTGAAGAGACTTTTTTTAAAAATATTTTTACTTTAAAACCGGGATCTTTTTTGGAGATTGATTTGTTTTCTAGAAACCACAATATTGAAAAATATTATAATTTTTATTTTTCATCAAAGAGGGAAGAATCTTTTGAAAAATCAACTTCTATGGTCTCTGATGTTCTTTTGGACTCTGTAAAACACCACCTCATAGCTGATGTTCCTGTCGGTTCGTTTCTATCAGGTGGTGTGGATAGCTCCATAATCGCTTATCTTATAAAAAAAGCTTCAAACAAAACCAATAAAACTTTTACTGTTTCTTTTGATCTTTCAGGTGAAAAAGAAGAAGCTCACCTTACAAGTTCAGCTCTGAAAACAGATCATTTTGATATTTTAGTTTCCAAAAATGAGTATTTTAAAGAGATTCCAAAAGTTATGTGGCACTTTGATGAACCTGTGGCTGACCCTTCGGCTGTTGGTTTGTATTTTTTGGCAAAAGGTGCCAGAGAGCAAGTGAAGGTGGTTTTATCAGGGGAAGGGGCTGATGAGTTTTTTGGTGGTTACAACATTTACAGAAGCCCATTTGTTTACAGGTTTTTCTCTTGGATTCCAAAATTCATTTTAAGATTTTTTGTCTCTTTACCTTTTGATTATTTTGGCAAAAATTTCTTGAAGAGAGCTTTGTATAAACTTTCAGATTGGTATTTTGGTCAAAAGTATTTCAACAAATCAGTGTTAAATGAAGAGGATATTGATCTTTTGTGGAAAGGTCAAAAAGATTATTTAAGGTTGGATTATCTCTATCAAAGTATAAGTGATAAAAATTATTCTGATTCAGAAATTATGCAGGTTGTAGATATAAACACTTGGCTTGTTGGAGATATACTAGCAAAAGCTGACAAGATGACGATGGCTCACTCTTTGGAGCTTAGAGTTCCTTTCCTTGATATTGCCGTTTCAAAAGTCGCCCAAATCATAAAGCCAGAATTCAAGTGGAAAAATGGTCAAACTAAATTTATTTTAAGGGAGGCATTTAAAAATGTCATACCAGAGGCAACTAGGACAAGGAGAAAACTTGGTTTTCCTGTACCTTTGAGAGAATGGATTTTATCTGATAGTAAAGATATATATTTAACAATAATTAAAAACAATTATATAAAAAAGAATTTTAATTTGGAGTATATTAAAGATTTGTTTGATTCTCATATGTCAAAAAAAGAGGATAACACTAGAAAGATATACATTTTATATATTCTTTCTGTTTGGTATAATGTTTTTATTGAAGAAAAAATATAATGAATTTAAATATCTTAAAAATTCTCATACCAGCCATTTTAACTTTTTTTATAGGTATTACTATTACCCCTTTTCTGACTAAAATTTTTTATAAATATAAGATGTGGAAAAAGAATCCGCGAACAGAGTCGGATACTTCTGAAGAGTTTAAAAAACTTCACAATACAAAAGAGGAGTTAAATACTCCTAGGGTTGGTGGTGTAGTTATTTGGTTTTCTGTTGTTCTTTGTATTTTAATTGTTTTTATATTATCAGTTTTGTTTCCTTCTGATTTTACAGGCAAATTAAATTTTCTAAGTAGAGGACAAACTCTTGTTCCGCTTGGCGCTTTGGTTTTAGCTTCCATTATCGGACTTATAGATGATTTTATACAAATAAGTGGTAAAGGCGGTTTTTCCAAAGACAGTTTAAGTTACAGGAAAATAAAAATATTCTCCATTATTTTAATCGGTATATTTATAAGTTTGTGGTTTTATTACAAACTAGATGTTTCAAGTATCCATATTCCTTTTGGATCAGATTTTCATCTTGGAATGTTGTTTATTCCTTTCTTTGTGACGGTAATGCTTGCTACTTTTTCAACTAGTGTTATAGATGGTATGGATGGACTCTCTGGTGGTATTATGGCCTCTGTTTTTACAGCTTATTCAGTCGTTGCTTACTCAAACAACCAAATAGATCTTTCAACTTTTTGTGCTGTTGTATCTGGTGGAATCCTTGCTTTCCTTTGGTTTAACATTACACCTGCTAGGTTTTATATGGGTGAGACGGGGATGATGGGTCTTACCGTGGTCTTGTCGGTAATCGCGTTTCTGACTGATTCAGTTTTGTTTTTACCGATTATTGCATTGCCTTTGGTTGCAACCTCGGCTTCAAACATAATTCAAATGACAAGTTATAAATTTTTTAACAAAAAAAGAGTGTTTAAAATAGCCCCACTTCATCATCACTTTGAAGCAATAGGTTGGTCAAGAGCTAGGATTGTTATGAGGTATTGGATTATTGGTATTATTTTTGCCATCTTAGGTGCAGTTATTACAATAATAGGGTCATGAGAAAAATAAAAATTGATCTTACATTTTTAATCATACTGTTTTTTTTGACTGTTTTTGGTTTTTTAATATTTAGTTCAGCGTCTCTTGGACTTTTATCTAAACACAGTATCAAATACGCAAATGTAGCATTCAATCAAACTTTTTTTGGACTATGCTTAGGTTCAATAGCTTGTTTTATTACTTCTAAAATACCTTTTACTTTTTATAAAAAATACGCTTTCTTTCTTTTTCTTTTTGGAATATTTTTAACACTTTTAGTTTTTGTTCCAAAAATTGGTTTTGAGCACGGCGGAGCTAAAAGGTGGATCAAGATCGCTTCCATTTCTTTTCAACCTTCGGAGATTTTAAAAATAACTTACATTATATATTTATCAGCTTGGATATCTGGGGTAAAGGAGAAAATTAAAACATTCACATTTGGACTTTTACCTTTCGCTATTATTACAGCTATTGTTTCCGGCATACTTCTTCTTCAACCAGACACCGATACTTTGGCAACCGCTATTTGTGCTGGACTCGCGATACTTTTAGTTTCAGGAATAAGATGGCGAGATCTTTTCATTTTAGTTTTGGTTGCTACTCTTTCTATAGGTTTTGTCATCCACAGTAGGCCATATATTGCAAACAGGATAGACACTTTTATAAACCCAGAGAAAAATTCTTTGACAACAGGTTATCAAATCCAAAAATCTCTTATTGCGATAGGTTCTGGCGGTATTTATGGAAGAGGATTTGGTCAAAGTGTTCAGAAGTTTAGCTCTTTGCCGGAACCAATAGGTGATTCTATTTTTGCTGTTTATGCTGAAGAGTTTGGATTTTTAGGGTCTGTCTTTTTATTATTACTTTTTGTTTTATTTTCATTTAGGGGTCTAAAAATTGCTCAAAATTCCAATGATAATTTTGCTAGACTTTTATCTTTGGGAATTGTTATACTTATAATATCCCAAGCGTTCGTTAATATAAGTTCAATGGTTGGATTGTTTCCGCTCTCCGGCATAACCCTTCCTTTTGTTAGTCACGGAGGAACTTCTCTTTTTATGGTTTTGGCAGAGTCTGGGATTATACTTAGCATTTCTAAAAATAATAAAAAATGAAAATAGTTTTTACTGGTGGTGGTAGTGGAGGACATTTTTATCCGATTATCTCTATTGCCGAAGAAATAAATAAAATTGTTAAAGAAAATAAATTAGTTAAACCAGAACTTTTTTATATTTCCAATTCTCCATATAACCCTGGTCTTTTGTATGAAAATGATATTACTTTTAAAAAAGTGACTGCTGGTAAACTCAGAATTTATTTTTCCGTCTTAAATCTTTTGGATATTTTTAAGACTTTTTTTGGTGTCCTTTCTGCCATCTGGCAACTTTTTAAAATATACCCTGATGTTGTGTTTAGCAAGGGTGGCTACGCTAGTTTTCCAACCATTTTTGCTTCTAGGATTCTTAGAATTCCTGTGGTTATTCACGAATCCGATAGCGTTCCTGGCAGAGTAAATCTTTGGGCTGGAAAATTTGCTAAAAGGATTGCCGTTTCTTATAAGGATTGTGGAAAATTTTTTGATAAATCAAAAGTTGCTTTTACTGGAAATCCTATTAGAGCAGAAATAGCTTCACCTCTTTCTGTTGGAGCTTATGAGTTTTTAGGTTTGGAAAAAGATGTCCCTGTCATTTTGGTTTTAGGTGGATCTTCTGGTTCTGAAATTATAAATAATTCTATTATAGATTCATTAAATTTACTTTTGCCAAAATATCAGATTATTCATCAGACAGGTAAAAACAATATAGAGGTTGTCAAAAAAACTGCTGATGTTGTTATAAAAGATAAAAATTTAAAATCCAGATATAAACCTTTTGATTATTTAAACTTATTGGCAATGAGGATGTCAGCAGGTATTGCCTCAATTGTTGTGTCCAGAGCAGGTTCAACTATATTTGAAATCGCAAGTTGGGGAGTGCCGTCTATTATTATTCCGATTACAAATTCAAATGGTAATCATCAAAGGGAAAATGCTTATGCTTATGCTAGGACAGGTGCTTGTGAAGTTATAGAAGAAAACAATCTAACTTCTCATCTTTTGTCGCAGGAGATTGATAGGATTATTTCAAATAAAGATGTAAATACTAAAATGAAAGATTCGACAGCTCAATTTGTTGAAAAAGAATCAGCTAGAAAAATTGCCACTGAAATACTAAACATCACCCTAAGCCACCAAAAGTAATTTATTTTCTGTCTTTTTTGTGTTATAATCCACTTTATAGTTTTTAAATAAATAAGATGGATAATAATTTACAAGAAAAAGTTGTCACAAGATTTGCTCCTTCTCCAACAGGTTTTATGCATGTTGGTGGTGTAAGGACAGCTATTTTTGCTTATCTTTTTGCTAAAAAACATAATGGAACTTTTATTTTAAGAATAGAAGATACTGACAAAGCTCGTGAGGTTTCAGGTTCGGTTGATCATATAATAGCATCTTTAAAATGGTTTGGTTTGGATTATGATTATGGTCCTGATAAGGTTAACCCTTTTGGTTCTGCTAAACAATCTGAAAGACTCGAAAGTTATTTAAAATGGGCAAGGATTTTAGAGGAGAAAGGTCTTGCTTACCAAGATCCTTTTACAGACGAAGAAATAGAATCTCTTAAAAAGAAAGCTGAAGAGGAAAAAAGGCCTTTTTTAATAAGGGAAT
>CAYLWA010000015.1:0-10859 GCA_964387335.1 uncultured Candidatus Saccharibacteria bacterium
GCATTAACCTTTCTTCTGGTTGTTTCTCTGTTGGTGGAACTTGTGTGGGTGGTGGGTCTTTCACAAATAACCTTGCTTCTGGTGGAACAGGAACTACAACTTTCTATGCTGGTGGAGTCGTATTTTCAGATGGTAGTAAACTTACACAATCATCAGCACAATCAAATTTCTTTTGGGATGAGACAAACAAGAGACTTGGTTTAGGAACATCAACACCGTTTGGTAAATTATCTGTAAACTCTATTGCTGATGAACCTGCTTTTGTTGTTGGTTCTTCAACAGAAACTTCATTTATAGTCGATAAAAATGGAAATGTTGGTATAAATAACCTTGTTCAAGGTGGAAGATTTCATGTAAAAGGAAAAACTACTGACAATGCTGTTTTAGTTGTAGATCAAGGTTCATCTTCAAATCCTTGGGCTATACAATTCTCAAGAGATGGATTCAGTTCTTCTTATGTTCAACTTGTATCATCAAATACATTAGGTTGGCAGTCAAACTTGGTGCCTTATTCTGATAATGATCTTTATACACTGGGCTCTGCTTCAAAGAGGTGGTTGTCTCTTAGTGTTGGTACAGGTGATAGCCAGTTTGATGGTAAACTGACACTAAATAGTTATCTAGCGCTTGCGACAACATCACCTTTTGCACAAGTTGCTATAAATTCATCTGCTGGACAAAATGCGTTTGTTATCGGTTCATCAACTGCAACTTCATTTATTGTAAACAATGTTGGAAATGTTGGTATAGCAACAACAAGTCCATTTGAAAAACTATCAGTCGCTGGTAATATATTTGCCACAGGAAGTATAACAGGGTCAAGTATAACTTCAACTGGAGCATTAAGTGTTTTAGGTAATGCAACATTTGCATATTCATCTTCAACAGTTCTGTCGGCTTACTCTGCATATATAGGAGGAACTGCTACAACTACATTTACAGGAACTGGTTATATAGGATTAGGAACAACAACACCATTTGCTAGACTTTCTATAAATTCAGAGGCAGGTATCGATTCATTTGTTGTCGGCTCTTCAACAGCAACTTCATTTATAGTTGATAAAAATGGAAATGTTGGGGTTGGAACAAGTACACCGTCAACAAACTTTAAATCATCAATATCAGGTTCTCAATATATATCTACTGATTTGTCTATTGGAAATGATGCTGTATTTGCAGGTCTTTTAACAATATCTGGCGCAACAATGCAAACTGCCAGTGGAAACAATTATATTTTTAGAGGCAATTCAACAACTGGTGTGGGTACAGATTTCTCATTCCAAAGCTTTGTTACAAGATCAGCATCTTCTGGAACACCTAGAAATACTCAACTTACAACTACTTTTTCACCAACATCAGGAAGTGCGGCTTTTACAATGCTTGAACTTACACCAACTATAAACCAAGGTATTGCTGTAACTGGTACCACAAGAGGTCTTTATGTAAACCCAACATTTACAAGGTCAAATGATTTTAGATCTATAGAAATTGCATCTTCTGCTGTTACAATGCGTGCAAGTATGACACAGGCGTATTCAGCTCTCTTTGGTCAATTTACATACTCATCTTCTACAGCTACAACAATCTCAACATCTACAAACATAACACTGTTTACTCCGGCTTCGGGTGCTAATGTTACAACATCAACTTCAACTGCTCTATATATACAAGCAACAAGCTCGACTGCTTCTTCTGGTGTCGTAAGGGATGCTATTGGCGCACTGATCTATGCTCCAACAGGTGGAACTAGAAATAGCGCCCTCTTTACAGTTGGTGCAAACTATATGTCAGGACTTACAGGTTCAACTGGTGCAGGATCACTTTGTCTTGATTCTAATGGTCAAGTTGTTTACAACTCAGCAAGTGACGCCTGTCTTCCGTCTTTGAGAAATACAAAGCATGATATTACAGATCTTTCTGTTGATGCTGTTTCTGTATTGGAAAATCTAAAACCAGTATCATTTGTGTATAACGAAAGTGACGGAAGAACAAGATACGGATTTATTGCAGAAGATACTTCACTTGTTAATGAAAATTTAGCAACATATAATGCAAAGGGTGAAATAAGTGGTATTGATGACAGAGCAGTTCTTTCAGTTCTTGTTAAAGGATTTAAAGAAATTTGGAGTCAGATAAAACCTGTTCTTGCTTGGTTTGAAGGCGGTAAGTTTACAGTTAAAGGTGATGTTTGTGTTGATGATGTTTGTGTAAGCAAGGAACAATTTAAAGCTCTCATCACAAATTCTATAAACCAACCTTCAAATAGTGGTTCAAGTAATACAAATAATAACGGAGGTGAAAGTAACCAAACACCTTCTGAAAATACAGACACAACAGCGCCAGTTATAACAATACAAGGAGAAAATCCAGCTTCTATACAAGTAGGATCTTCATATATAGATCTAGGGGCAACAGTAACTGATATAGGAGCAAACGGAGAGGTAAATAATAACCTCGGAATAAAATATATGGTAAATGGTATAGAAATGACTGACATTTCAATAGACACTTCCACAACTACAACTCATACAATAGTTTACAGCTCAGTTGATGCCTCTGGAAACTATGGTTATGCAACTAGAACTGTTGATATTATACCTCAACAATAAGATGTGGAAAAAAGATGCCCATCCCGCCAGTATAATTTTAGAGACTTGCGAGACTGACCGAGCCGAGCACGAGGTGAGAAGTGATGTTATCACTTCGCAAGACCTTGAGCTTCTTTTAAGAAGCGAAAGGTGTACTGCTCCTGTAAGGAGATTTTTAGCAAAAATTTATCCGTGTTCTAAAATTATACTGGTGGGATGGGTCTGGAAAAAAAGCCTATTTTCTGATAGTATAGCTTTATGAAAAATTATAATCATAAAACTATTGAAAAAAAGTGGCAGAGGGAATGGAAGAAGAATAATGTTTATAAAACTAAAGAAATAAAAGGTAAGAAAAAGTTTTTTGTCCTAGATATGTTTCCATATCCATCTGGTGAAGGCCTGCATGTTGGACATCCAAAAGGTTATATAGCAACTGATGTAATTTCTCGTATGAAAAGAATGCAAGGATTTAATGTTCTTCATCCTATAGGGTTTGATGCTTTTGGTTTGCCTGCTGAAAATTATGCAATAAAAATGAAAATCAATCCTGATGTGGCTGTAAAGAAAAATATTTCAAGATTTAAAAAACAGTTAGAAATAATAGGATTGGATTATGATTGGAGTAGAGAAGTAAATACAACTGATTCGAAGTTTTATAAATGGACACAATGGATTTTCTTAAAACTTTTAGAAAAAGGTTTAGCTTATGAAAGTTTTGAACCGATAAATTGGTGTCCGTCTTGTAAAACAGGTCTTGCAAATGAGGATCTTGAAGACGGCAAATGTGAGAGGTGTGGATCTGTCGTAGAGAAAAAACCAATGAGACAATGGGTTCTAAAAATCACAGATTATGCAGATCGTCTTTTAGATGATCTTGATTTTAAAGATAAAAACGGAAAACCTATTTTAGATTGGCCTGAATCAATAAAAGAGAGTCAGAGAAATTGGATTGGAAGAAGTGAAGGTGCGGAAATTGATTTTAAAATTATTTTAGATGGTGATATAAATATAAATACAAGTGAAAAAGTAACTGTTTTTACAACAAGGCCAGATACTATTTTCGGAGTGACTTATTTGGTTCTTTCTCCTGAACATAAGATTTTGGAAAAAATAAAAAATAAAGAGTTAAAAGTATCTAATTTAAAAGAGATTGAAAAATATTTAGATGAAGTTAAAAATAAAAGCGAGATAGAAAGAACTGATATTAAAAAAGAAAAAACTGGTGTTAAAATCAGCGGTCTTTTTGCAATAAACAAAGCTAATAATGAAAAAATACCTGTTTTTGTTGCGGATTATGTTTTGGGAAATTATGGAACGGGTGCGGTAATGGCTGTTCCAGCACATGATCAAAGAGATTTTGAATTTGCTAAAAAGTATAATTTACCAAAGAGGGAAGTTGTAATTCCTAAACTAATAGATCTTAAAAACCCTCATGTTAAAGGAAAAGAAATAGTTTACAGAGAAGCTATTATTGGAGTCCTTTTAAATCCTAAAAATAATAAAGTTTTGTGTTTAAAGTGGAAAAAGCAACCTTGGACAACTTTTGTTATGGGTGGGGTAGAAGAAGGTGAGAATCCAGTTGATTCAGCTATAAGAGAAATCAGAGAAGAAACTGGTTATAAAAATATTAAATTTATAAAAATATTAGGAGAGGCTCAGTCCGAATTTTTTGCTGCGCATAAAGATGTAAATAGGGTTGCTCATACACACAATATACTTTTTCATCTTATAGATGAGGAAAGGGATGTTGTTAAAAAAGAGGAGGAGGAAATTCACAGTGTCGTCTGGCAAGATTTGGGTTTGATAAATAAAGATAATATGACTCATAGTGAAATGGATCTTATTTTAAATAGAATGAAATCTGATTATCCGTTTACAGGTGATGGTATTTTGTCTAATTCTGGACAGTTTTCCAAAATGGAAAGTGAAATTGCTAAAAAGAAAATTACAGAATTTGTTTCTGGTAGATGGGTTACTAAATACAAACTTAGAGATTGGGTTTTTAGTAGGCAGAGATATTGGGGTGAACCAATTCCGGTTTTGCATTCAAGTGATGGAGGAATAATTCCAGTTAAAGAAAAAGAGTTACCTGTTGTTTTGCCGAAAGTTAAAAAATACGAACCGACTGGAACAGGTGAGTCACCTCTTTCAAATATAAAAAATTGGGTCTTGGTGAAAAAAGGTAAAGAGATTTTAAAAAGAGAAACAAATACAATGCCACAATGGGCTGGATCATCTTGGTATTATCTTCGTTATATGGATCCAAAAAATAACAAAAACCTTGTTGATAAAAATAAAGAAAAATATTGGAATAGTGTAGATCTGTATGTTGGTGGTGCCGAGCATGCCACAAGACACCTTATATATGCTAGATTTTGGCATAAGTTTTTGTATGATCTAGGTGTTGTTTCTACAAAGGAACCTTTTACTAGACTTCAATCTGTTGGATTGATCTTGGCAGAAGATGGTAGAAAAATGTCTAAAAGATTTGGAAATGTTATAAATCCAGACGATATTGTTTCTCTTTACGGAGCAGATACCCTTAGAGTTTATGAAATGTTTATGGGTCCTTTTTCTGATGCTATAAAATGGAATACAGAAAGTATTATAGGTTCTAGAAGGTTTTTAGATAGAGTTTGGAAACTTCAATTTAAAATATCAAAAAAACCAAAAATTAAAAATGAAAATTTGGAAATTCTTTTAAATCAGACGATTAAAAAAGTAGGCGAAGATATCATTTCTATGAAATTGAATACAGCAGTATCTTCTATGATGACCCTTGTCTCTGAAATGGAAAAATTGGATGTGATAAATAGAAATGATTTTGAAAGTTTTGTATTGATCTTATCGCCTTTTGCACCGCACTTAGCGGAGGAATTATGGCGCACATTAGGTCATAAAAAATCAGTAGTAATAGAGTCTTGGCCAAAATACGATCCAAAGAAAATAATAAAAGATACGACAAGGATTGGTGTTCAAGTAAATGGAAGAGTAAGAGGTGATATAGAAGTTTCTTTCGATGCTGATGAAAAAGAGGTTGTTGATTTGGCAAAAGGCAATCAAGAAATCTATAAATGGATTGAAGGTAAGGAAATTAAAAAAGTTATCTACATAAAAGGCAAAATTTTAAATATTTTGGTATAATATTTATTATATGGACTTTATATCACACGGTCTTTGGGCTGGTATTGCATCTGGTAGAAAAAACAAAAGAGATTTTTGGAAATCTTTTGCGTGGGGAGCAATGCCTGATATTATACCTTTTGCTCCAATGTTTATAATTGGTTTTTACAATATGGTTTTTGGAGCGTCAGGTTCTTTTTTTGGGAGGCCGGATATAGCCACTATCCCAAGTTATGTCTTTGATTTGTATTCCGTCACTCATAGTTATTTTACTTTCCTTTTTGTTTTTTTAATTTTTTATTTAATATATAAAAAACCAAATTGGCTTATGATTGGTTGGCCTATACACATAACAATGGATATATTTACACACAGTAAGGCTTTTTTTCCAACACCTTTCCTTTGGCCTTTTTCAAGTTATCGTTTTGATGGTGTGCCGTGGTCAAATTGGTTTATTTTGATTCCAGATGTTTTAATTCTGGCTATTTTATATTTATACTTTTTCGTTATAAAACCAAAGTTTGCATTTAAAAATAAACAGACAAATCTATAATATTAGTTTCTTTTTGTCCTTAAATTTGATATAATATATAGTATGTCAAAAGAAGAAAAAAATAAAAATCAGGGTAATTATAGTGCTGATTCAATCACAGTTTTAGAAGGTTTAGAGCCGGTTAGAAAGCGTCCGGGAATGTATATAGGAACAACTGGACTTGACGGACTTCATCACCTTATATGGGAAATTTTTGATAACTCTCGTGATGAGGCTATGGGTGGTTTTGCAAATGATATAGAAGTTTCCCTTCTTCCAAATAATAGAATAAGAGTTGTAGATAATGGTCGTGGTATCCCAGTTGATGTTCATAAACAAACAAAAGTTTCTGCTTTGGAAACTATTATGACAACTCTTCATGCTGGAGGAAAGTTTGGAGGTGAGGGTTACAAGGTATCCGGAGGTCTTCACGGAGTAGGAGCTTCTGTTGTAAACGCTCTTTCGGTTTTTTGTAGGGTTGTTGTTCACAAAGATGGTGAAATGTATATTCAAGAATATTCAGAGGGTAAGAAAAAATATAATGTAAAAAAGATTGGTAAAACAAAATTCAACGGAACAGTGGTTGAATTTCAGCCGGATCCAAAAATATTTCCGATTATTGAATTTGATTTTAACAGGGTAGTCAATCATCTTCGTCAACAAGCATATTTAGTTAAAGGTTTAAGAATATCCATCATAGATGCAAGATCAGCTGAAGGCAAAATTTTAAATAAAGTAGAAGATGAATCAGTCTTTAAAATCTCTCATCTAAAAGATGAATTTATAGATTTCCCTTCAATGTCATTTTATTTTGAAGGAGGTCTTTTGTCTTTGGTTAAATTTTATAACTCAACTCAAAAACCTATTCATAGAAATATTTTTTATGTTGATAAAAAAACCAACGAGTATGAGTCGGTTGAAATTTCTCTTCAATATGTAGATGATATCTCTTCTCGTATAATGCCATTTGCAAACAATATTTATAACCCAGAAGGTGGAACCCATATAACAGGTTTTAAAACTGCTCTTACCAGATCTCTCAATACCTACGCTAGAAAAAATAATTTAATAAAAGAAAGTGAGGATAATTTTACAGGTGAAGATGTTTTGGAGGGTTTAACCGCTGTTGTTTCTGTAAAACTTCGTGAGATACAGTTTGAAGGTCAAACAAAAGCTAAACTTGGTTCCGTTGAAGCCCAAGCTTCTGTAAACTCTGTTTTCTCTGAAAGTTTTGGAGAGTTTTTGGAAGAGAATCCAGATGATGCACGAGCTATCATAACAAAAGTCGTCCTTGCTCTTAAAGCTAGAAAAGCAGCAAAAGCTGCAAAGGAATCTGTCTTAAGGAAAGGTGTTCTTGAAGGTATGACACTACCAGGAAAACTTGCTGATTGTCAGGCAAGAGAGGCGTCAGAGTCAGAACTGTTTATTGTAGAGGGAGATTCTGCTGGTGGAACTGCAAAAACTGGAAGAGACAGGAGAACACAGGCTGTTTTGCCGCTTCGTGGAAAAATACTCAATATTGAAAGAGCTAGACTTGATAGGATGTTAGCATCTGAACAAGTTAAAAATTTAGTTTTAGCTTTGGGGACTGCTATTGGAGACACTTTTGATATAAGTAAACTAAGATATCATAAAGTTATCATTGCGACAGATGCGGATGTTGACGGTGCTCACATTAGGACACTTATACTAACCCTTTTATATAGGTACTTTAGACCTCTTATAGATGGTGGTTTTATATACATAGCTCAGCCTCCACTTTATAAAATCAAAAAAGGTAAAGAAATATTTTATGCTTATTCTGATGATGAGAAAAAAGGTATAGTTGGAAATGAGGAAGTTGACGAAGTATCAGAAGGAGAGGAGATTGTTGATGAAGGCGATGAGGTGTCAAAAAAAGATTCTGTTAAAAAGCAAAAAATATTGATACAAAGGTATAAAGGTTTGGGTGAAATGAACGCTGAAGAGTTGTGGGAGACCACAATGGATCCTCAAAGGAGAGTTTTGAAGCAGGTTACAGTTGAGGACTCTTATGAAGCTGATAAAGTTTTTGATGTTTTGATGGGAACAGATGTTCCATCCAGAAAATCATTTATACAATCAAATGCTAAAACAGCAAATCTTGATATTTAAAATATTTTGGTTATTTTAGATACAAATAAAAACACCAAGGAGGTGTTTTATTTGTATCCGTTGTTTTATATTTAATATATTTTTTATTTAACTTCCTCTTTTGTATTTTCGTCACTTTTATTTTCCTCTGTTTTCATTGGCATCGGAGTAACTTCTATTTGAGGAACTTTTGGATGCGCCGGCATAATAATAGCTAAAATTATGTAGGCCACTATCATTGGAAAAATATGACAGATTACAGATAACACAACAAAACCAACTCTTACAATAACAGGGTCTGTTTCAAAATATTCGGCAATACCACCTAATACTCCAAAAATAAATTTATCATCTTTGCTTCTATATAATTTTTTCATAACCGTATTTTACCACTCTTGATTTTTTTGTCAATTTGGTGTTATTTTTTATTTGAAATTTCATAGACTAATTTTTCTAAAACTTCTTCTTTTGTTATTTGACCTAAGTTTCCATTGTCTCTGCTTTCAAGAGTTAATTTTCCCGCTTCAATATCTTTGTCGCCAATAACAATCCAGTATGGAATTTTTTCATTTTTTGTTTCCCTTACTTTTTTACCAAGATTTTCATCTCTGTCATCAAATTCTGCTCTGATTCCAGCATTCTTTAAATCTTCAAAAACTTTTCTAGCGTAGTCATTATGACTCTCTCTTACAGGCAAGACTTTAACTTGAACAGGTGAAAGCCAAAGAGGGAAGTTTCCAGCAAAGTGTTCAATGAGTATTCCCATAAATCTTTCAAAAGATCCAAATATGGCAACGTGTAAAACTACAACTTTATGTTTCTTTCCGTCCTCTCCGGTGTATTCCATTTGGAAGTTTTCTGGTTGGTTAAAGTCTAATTGTATCGTTGTAAGTTGCCAATCTCTACCTATTGAATCTTTTACTCTTATGTCTATTTTTGGTCCATAAAATGCTGCTTCACCTTCTTCTACACTGTATTTTACTCCCCATTTTTTTACAGAATTTATAAGTATATCCTCGGCTTTTTGCCACACATCATCACCTCCAAAATACATAGATTTATTTTGTGGGTCTCTAACAGATATTTCAACTTTATAATCATTGAATCCAAAAAGATTATAAACTTTATTCATTAAACCAAAAATCATTTCTATTTCTGATTCTATTTGGTCCTTTGTAATAAAGTGATGTGTATCATCTTGTGTTAAGTTTTTAACCCTTAAAAGACCAGAAAGCTCTCCACTCTTTTCGTTTCTATAAACTGTTGTGTTTTCCGCAATTCTAAGCGGTAAATCTTTGTAGCTATGTGGCTGTGCGTTATATATTTCAAAATGGTGAGGACAGTTCATTGCTTTCATTACAAATTCCTCTCCGTTTTCATCTGTCATTGTTGGCATCATTGCATCATATTTTCCTAAGTGTCCGCTTCTTATGTAAAGCTCTTTTTTGGCAATATGTGGTATTGTAACAAAAGAATATCCAAGTTTTTCTTTTTCATTTCTAATAAATTTTTCAAGCTCTGTTCTAATTATGTTTCCTTTCGGTAGATACATAGGTAAACCTTTTCCAACAAGTTCTGATATTGTAAACAATCCCAATTCCTTTCCTATTTTTTTATGATCTCTTTTTTCAGCTTCTTCTTTTTGAGTAATATATTTTTCTAACTCCTCCTTATCTTCAAAAGCTAAACCGTAAATCCTTGTAAGCATTTTGTTTTTCTCATCTCCTCTCCAGTATGCCCCGGCTATTTTTTCAAGTTTAAAACTATCAGCTGGAATTTTTGATACATCTTCAATATGTCCTCCACGACAAAGATCTGTAAATTCTGTATCGCCACTGCCAACTGTGTATAGTGTAATTTTTTCTCCCTTCTCTTTTATTTCTTCTATGAGTTCTAGTTTGTAAGGGTTTTCTTTAAAATATTCTTTCGCTTCTTGGTAGGTCACTTCTTTATGAGAAAAATTTTTCCAAGAAGGTAAGATTCTCTTCATTTCAGCTTCTATTTTGGCTAGATCTTCTTCTTTAAATGCCGTTTTAAAATCAAAGTCGTAGTAAAAGCCTGTATCTATGGCAGGGCCGAGAGTAGGTAATGCGTCTTTATAAATATTTAACACAGCTCTCGCTAAAAGGTGAGAGAGTGAATGTCTTTGATTTTCTAAATTTTCCATAATAATCCAATACTATCATTTTTTTAACAAAAAACCAATAAAATTTATTTTGAATTTAATGTGCCAGATTATTTACTAAATATAGTTGCTTTTTTAAGTAAATAATGTATAGTATAGAGACTTAAAATAAATTTTATATGTCAAAAGATAAATTAATTGCGCTTAGAAATAAAGATACAAAAGAGGTTTATTGGACTTCTAAAAACAAGAAAAAAGTTGAGAAGAAAATAGAGCTCAAAAAATACAGTAAAAAACTTAGAAAGAGGGTTGTTTTCAAAGAATCAAAGAAATAGGTAATTTCCAAAAAATAGCCAAAAAGGCTATTTTTTGATATATT
>CAYLWA010000016.1:0-10388 GCA_964387335.1 uncultured Candidatus Saccharibacteria bacterium
GAACCTTCCAAAAAGGAAAATTAGTAAATTAAAGCAAAAACCTTTTACATTAAAATCCAAAAATTATATACTTTAAAAATATGAATCAATATATAGGAACAATTATTGAGGAAAGTTTGGAAGATAACAGGATTTTAAACGATTTTGAAATTGTCTCTGTTAGAATTACCAATGATGAAAATCCTCTTGAACGTTGGCATTTGTATAAAGTAAAATCAACAAAAGAAAATTTATCAAAACTTTCAATTGATCTGAAAAAAGGTACTTGGTATGCTCACTTCTGGGATGAAAATAAAAATATAATTGCTGTGTTTAGGGATAAAGTCTTTGAGTTTAATTATGACAATAAATCCTCGTGGGCTCCTGCGGTTGAATACGGAAAATCTCTTGGAATTCCAGATGAACAGTTGGATTTTGTTATTGGATAATTAATTACTTTGTCGAGTGTTAAATAATTTTATTATTTGTCGTTGTGGTATAATTATGCGTGTTGAGAGTCAGTGGTTATTAAAAAATATCCATTTGGCATTAATTACATTAAAAATATGTTAACACCAGAACAAGAAAAGTGGATAGAAGGTTTGTCTTCGGAAAGGCGTGTTTCTATTTTACCTTATGATACAAGGACGGAGGAATTATTTGAGAAAGTAAAAAATAAAATTAAAAATGTTCTTGGTTCTAAAATTGAAGTTTGGCATATTGGCGCGAGTAGTTTCGGTATTTCAGGTCAAGACGAGATAGATATTCAAGTTCCAGTAGATAAAGAAAAATTTTCTGAATATATAACTGCATTGGAAAAAGTCTTTGGTAAAGTGAGAAAAGTTTATCCAACAAGAGCAAGATTTGAAGTTAGTGAAGATGGAAAGAAAATAGATTTTGCAATTACAGATGTAAACAGTGAAGATTGGTTGAATCATGTCAGATTTCAAAATTATATGAATAATCATCCAGAAGATCTAAGACGTTACAGAATTCTTAAAGAGGAAAGTAATGGAATGATTGTTAAGGATTATTATAGAAAGAAGACTGAATTCATAAATGAAATTTTAGAAAAAGCATGATTAATAATTTTGTTAATACTTTAAATATATGAAAATATTTATTACAGGTATAGCAGGTGTTGGTAAAACTACAACACTTTCTGAATTACAAAAATTTGGTTATTTTGTTGTTGATCTCGATGCTACTGGTATGTGTGTATGGAAAAATATAAAAACAGGTGAATCTACTGAATATGGAATATATGGTAGAGATAAAAATTGGATTAATGAACACGGATGGTATTGTAATATTGAAACTCTCAGAAAACTTCTCTCTTGTGTTAGGAAAGATAAGGATGTTTTTGTTGCTGGTCTTTTGGAAAATACAGAAGATGTTGTTTTAGAATTTGATAAAGTGTTTTTTCTTGATGCTCCTAATGATGTTATAAAACAAAGACTTTTAGACAGGACAATTAATCATTTTGGTAAAAAAGAAGATGAGCAAGAGGCGATTTTATCTTTTAAAGATCAGTTGGTTAAGAAAATTGATAATTTCATACTTGTTGATGCAACTAAAACATCATCTGAAGTTGCAAAGTTTATTTTAGATAATAGTGTTAATAGTAATTTATAAAATATGAAGCATGGTGTTAAACATAAAGTCCCAAAAGATTTAAAGGATGTACTTTTTTCTGATAAAAATCTTTTAAGTATCTGGAATAGTCTAACCCCTCTTTCTAGGAACGAATGGATTTGTTTTATTGTCTCTGTAAAGAAAGAGGAGACTCGTATAAAACACATAAAGAGATTACATAATGATTTGTTAAAAGGTAAACGCCGACCTTGCTGTTGGGCTGGTTGTTGGCATAGGTAGAAAATAAAATATGAAAAAATACAAAAAAAATACAAATGGTTGTGTAAAATCAGTCCAAAAATATTTTGGTTAAAAAATAAAAGAGTTTAGGGTACCAATACCAACAGATAGGATTGTTTCTGATATTGAATCCGCATTAAAATTATTTGGAGTTAAGGTTACCGGGTCTTAATCTGGGGTCATACCCAGTTTTTTAATTTAAATTTTTTGTGGTATAATGTTAGTTATGAAAAATATATTATATATCATTATCATATTAGCTGTTTTGTTTGCTGTATTTAATTTTTACAGAAAAAATACTTTTAAAGATTCTGCGGGTGCTGTTTGTACTATGGATGTAAAAATGTGTCCAGATGGTTCTTATGTGGGTCGTGTCGGTTCAGATTGTCATTTTCCAGAGTGTCCAAAAGGTAATACAAAATCAATTTCACAACAAATTATCATAAAATCAATAGAGCCAAGTTTTGTAAGAGTTGGTGATGAACTAGTTTTAAAAGGAACCGGTTTTACAAGTGATTCAGTTGTTATTTTTGAAAATATGACTATAAGGCCTTCTATTTCTAATGGTACTGCAAAATTTAATATACCTTATAGTATAACTCCTGATTGTTTTGAACCAAAAGAATTTTGTTCTACGGCAAGTCGTTTGGTTACTAATGGTTTTTATAAAATCTATTTAAAAAACACAAAAACACAGAGTAATATTTTTAACATAGAGGTTGTTGAATAAATCCTTTTCTATCTCATTTTTAGAAAACTGTTAATGTAGTGTGTTGCTATCCCAGAGAAGCTTTTATTTTGTTTGTAAAAATCCCTTATCTCTTTTATTTTCTTTGTGTAGTATTCTTTGCTTGTATTATTGTAAGTTATATAAGGAGGATCAAAATCACCAGTTTCTTGAGCAATTATTATTTTAACATTACTTTTTTCCGCTTTTTCTACTTCTTCTTTTGATATATCAAATATTCCATCATATCCTGTTGTAAAATTTCTGTAAGCCATAATTACAATTTTACTATTTTGTCTCTTTTTCATTATTTTAAGAAGGTGATCTATTGTAAAATCATAATCTCCGTTGTAAAAAAACTTTGGGGTTTCTCCGCTATCTTTATCAAAAAATTCTGGAATTACAACAGATATTTCTATTTCATTTTTTGGCATAGTTTCAAATATATCATTCATCAATACTAGGAAATCTTTTAAAACCCCTTTTTTGTTTTCTTTGTAGTCATCAAGTAAATAGGGTTCAATGTCGTATTGTATTCCGTTAAATTTCACATTGTGATTTTTATTGAAACCTATTACATAATCCATTATGACAAAAGGTTTGTATGTGTGCTCTGGTTTGGCCCAGTTTTTCCAACCTGAAACAGCGTCAACTTGAATATTATATTTTTTTGATTCTTCTAAAAAGTATTCTATTTTTTTATTAAAAGTTTCTAGTTTCTTGGTTTTTTCTTGACCATCTGCCATTTCGTAAATATCTAAATATGAATCTATTGCAAGGTATATTTTATTTATTTTATTTAAATTCGCCCCGGTTAAAACTTCTTCTGTGTATTTTGCAGTTAGTAGATCAATCGGTGTCCAAAGCCAGGAACCATTTTCTAAATTTTTATTGTTTAAAGTGGTGTTGTTTATTTCATCATTTTTGTCAGGTATGTCACTTGATTTTACATTTGCCAAAAAGTAGCTTTTGTTTTCAGTTATTTTTTTTGATATTTTTGGATTTGAATCGGTTATAGCTCTGGTAGAAACCTTTTTTGTATAAAGTGTGGGGTATACTGAAACCTTTGAGGGTGTTTTTTGTGATTTAAAATAGAAAACAAATACAAAAAATGTTGTTATAAACAGTAAAGCTATAATATATTTTTTCCTTTTCATCATTTCTAGTATAGAATAAATTGTATGAATAAAAAAGTTTTATTTACCACAATTATCATTTTAATCATTTCCTTATATGTATTTATTGTTGGTGATAAGACTATTTCAGCTCCACCCATCACTTCAACTAAAATATCTGATAGCTATATAGACATATCAGTAAACAAACCAGATACAGAAAATTATAAAGAGGTTTCTGTATTTATAGATGGATTAGTTTCCGGTTTTAAAGATGAGTATAAACAATTAAAAGCAGAGGATTTGGAGATTTTAAAAAGGGTTGGTTATAAGTATCAAATGATTGTTGATACAAAAATAGCTTCTTCCACAAATACGATTTCTTTTATTGTTCAAGCTTATAGATATACAGGTGGAGCTCACGGTTCAACTCAAATCAAAACTTTTGTTTATAATTTGGATAAAAAGCTGATCACTGAAAATGAAATTTTCAAAGATTCAGACTGGCGTAATTTGATATCAGAAAAATCAAGAGAGTATTTTAGAAAAGAACTCGGAGTTTATTTGGATGAAAATATGCTTTCATCTGGGACAAGCCCTGATTTAAACAATTTTAATAATTTTTATATTTCCGGTAATAATATAGTTTTTCTTTTTGAAGAATATTCAATCGGCCCTTATGCCTTAGGGATTCAAGAATTTTCTGTCCCTTTTGATCAAATAAGGAAAATACTAAAAAGTAATATATTAAAAGCTTCTGTATCTGACGCTGTTTCGGTTGATTTTTCTGTTAATCCAAAAAGTGAAAATCTTTACAGTGTTGTTAGGGTTGTAGATGGAGACACTTTAACCGTAAAGGATTTTAAGGGTGTCTCTTATAAGGTTAGAATGATCGGGGTTAATACGCCAGAAACAGTTGACCCTAGAAAGAAGGTTGAGTGTTTTGGAAAAGAAGCCTCTGCTTTTTCAAAAAAAATGTTATCTGATAAAAATGTTATTTTAGAACAAGATGATTCTCAAAGTGATAAAGATAAATATGGCAGACTACTTCGGTATGTTTATCTGGACGGTGTACTTATAAATAAAACGATAATAGAGAGTGGTTTTGGTTATGAATATACTTACAACACTCCATATAAATTTCAGAAGGAATTTAAAGACGCTCAAAAGAGAGCGGAAATAAATAAAGTTGGTTTATGGGCGGACGGTGTTTGTGATAGGTAAGTATTATGTGGTGTTAATAGGTACTTATAAACCTCTCCTACTAATATATGTAAGAATTATATTTTTGTTATATAATACTTAAATGTCAAAAGATTTAAATTTGTTTGATTCTGATCTTGCTGATAAAAATGAAGAAAATCAGAAGATTTTTTCTGTTAGTCAATATCTTGATTCCGTCAATTTTTTGCTTAAAGCGAAAAAAGCCAAAGTTTTAGGTGAAGTTTTTGGAATACAGGAGTATCCGGGGAGAAGTTATCTGTATTTTTCTGTAAAAGATAAAGAAGATTCTAGTACTATAAAGTGTTTTATGTGGAAAAAAGATTATCTAAACTCTGGTGTTCTGCTCCAAGAGGGTATGGAAGTTGTTGTGTATTGTTATCCGGCGATATATAAACCAAACGGTGGGCTCTCTCTTCAAATAGAATCCATTGAGCTTTTAGGTGAAGGGGCTTTAAAAATTGCTTATGAAAAATTAAAACAAAAACTTCAATCAGAAGGTTTGTTTGACCAGCAGAATAAAAGACCAATTCCTGAATTCCCAAAAAAAATAGGTATCATAACTTCAAAATCTGGTGCCGTTATAAATGATTTCTTGTCAAATATTTCAAAGTGGGGATTTGAGTTACTTTTTGTTGATTCAAAAGTTGAAGGTGAAGGAGCTGTAAAAGATTTGCTATCTGCTTTAAGAGTTTTATATAAAGAGAAAGTTGATTGTTTGGTTTTAATGAGAGGTGGAGGATCCTTAGAATCATTTCAAGCTTTTAACAATGAAAACATAGTCAGAGCCATCTGCAAATTTAACGCTCCTGTAATAACCGGTATAGGTCACGACAAAGATGTTCCTTTGGTTTGTTTGGCATCTGATAAAAATGTATCAACGCCAACTGCTGTTGCAAATCTTTTAGGTGTAAATTTCCTTCAAGCTAAAAATAATCTTGAACTTGATGCTCAAAATATATTCAACAGTTTTGAAAATCTTTTAAAAGATAAAACATTTCTTGCGGAGGAGGCGTTTTCTGTTATTTGGTCAAAACTAGAAAATATTCTTTATAATTTTGAAAAACTTATTTTAAAATTTGTAAGTATTCCAGATTTGATTTTAGAGAAAATAAACAATATCAATCTAAACATAGATAATACATACCTGAATCTGTTTAAGGGTTTACAAAAAGACATTTTACTTAAAGATGATAAGATTTCAAATTATCAAAAACAGCTCTCAGCTTTTGATCCAAAAAAAAGGCTTTCACAAGGTTATAGCATTGTGCGTTTTTCTGGTAAAATAATAAAAAGTTCAAAAAATATAAAATCTGGCGATAACATTGGCGTAGAATTAGCAGATGGATTTATTAACACAGAAGTAATTTAAAAAATATGAAAAAAACAGAAAATAATTTAAAAGAAAATTTAAAGAAAATATCAGAAATAGTTTCTTGGTTTGAATCTGAAACTGATTTGGATTTAGAGAAAGCTTTGGAACAGATAAAGCTTGGGGCAAAGCTCGTAAAAGAATCAAAGGAAAAATTGAAAGAAATAGAAAATGAGTTTAAAGAACTTAAAAAAGATTTGTAATTAAATTATAGCGTCTATTTTAGAAGCCATTATAAAATCATTTTCTGACAGACCGCCTATGTTGAAAGTTGTTAAGGTAATTTTGACTTTATTGTAATCAAAGATGCTTATGTTTGGATGATGACCTTCCTCCTCTGCGATTTTTGCTACTTTTTCAACGAAAGACATTGCGTCACTGAAATCTTTAAAATCAATAATCTTTTCTATAAACTTGTTTTCTATAAGTGACCATCTATTAATTTTTGAAAGAAGCTCTTCAGATTTTTGTATTTCCAAAGGTTTAGTGCCTAAATCACAAGGAATACATTTTAAAGAAGAAAGTCCTGTTTTTTCTTTTTCAATTTTTTTAATATCAAAAGGTTCGCTGTTTACAACTGGCGCATTCTTTATAATTTGAATTATTTCTTCTTCATCGTCCGTCACTTTAAACAAAGACAGATCTTCTTGGTCTATTGTTTTTTCATCAATCATATCCTTTACGATTCCATTTAAAAATTTATTCCAAAAATCAGTTCCTACTAGTATTATTGGAACAGCTCTAACTTTGTGAGTTTGAATCAGTGTCAGTAGTCCAAATAATTCATCCATTGTTCCAAAACCACCAGGGAAAAATAGGTAACTTTCTGCTGCGAAATTTAAGCAAACTTTTCTGGCAAAGAAATAGTAGAAATCTAGTTGACCTGTCAGGTATGGGTTTACAACCTGCTCATTTGGTAATTTTATTGTAAGTCCAACAGATTGGCCTCCATTTTCAAAAGCCCCTCTGTTTCCAGCTTCCATTATTCCAGGGCCACCACCTGTAACAACAGAATATTCAAGCTCATTTACTATTCTGGCAGAGATAGATCTTGCCATTTTGTAGTATTTATTTGTCTCATCAAACCTTGCACTTCCAAAAAAAGTTACAGATCTTGGATAGTTATTTATCAATTCAAAACCTTGCATAAACTCTTTTGTAATGAGTGACACACGCTCTCTTGAAGCTTCATGAATTTCTTTTTTTGTTAAAGTTTTTATTGGTAATTGTTTTTCAGGTAGGTTTGATATTTTATTTTTCATAGTATAAATAATATCTTATCTTTAAAAGCTATGCCACTTTTTTATTTTAAAATAAAATGATATGATTTTATTTATATGAAAAATACTAAAAATAAAAACATAGCAATATTTATTTCAGTCGTGGTTGTAGCCTTTTTCTTTCTTTTCGGTCATATACTTTTCAAATTTTTACCTTATGAAAAAGATACTGTTTCTGTAAGTTCAAAAGAGAGCAATCTTAGTTTTATTGATATGACAGCGGGTGATGGTTCGGAGGCAAAGGTTGGAGACAGTGTTACTATTAACTTTGTTCTTAGGTCTCCGGAAGGTGATACTATCGCCTCATCTCTTTATAGTGGCCCAGTTACTTTTGTTTTAGGTGGTTCAAATAATTTATCTGGTCTTGATAGATCTATCGTCGGTATGAAAGTGTCTGGAAAAAGAGTTATTGTTATCCCTCCTATGTATAATTATGCTTTTACAGAAAATGGCCCCGTAAAATCAGAAACACCTCTTGTTTTTGAAGTTGAACTTTTGTCTATAAACTAAATGTCTGCCATTTCATTTAAAATAGAAAAAAAATTAAAAAACTCTTTGGCTAGGGTTGGTGTTATAGAAACGAATTCTGGTGTCATAAATACACCAGCTTTTGTTACTGTTGGAACAAAAGGGACTGTAAAATCACTTACTCCGGAGATGGTTTCTAGTTTGGGAGCAGAGGTTGTTTTGGCAAATACTTATCATTTGTATTTAGAACCTGGGGAAAAATTTGTAAAAGATAGCGGAGGTCTCGCTAAGTTTATGAACTGGTCTGGCCCAACAATGACAGATTCTGGCGGTTTTCAAGTTTTCTCACTCGGAAGTGATTATAATAACAAGATAGGTAAAATACTTGATAAAAAAAGAGAATTGTCTATAAAACCTCCTGAAAATAATCTTGATGACCCTTTGCCAAAACTTGTAAACATAGATGAAGATGGTGTGATGTTTAGGTCTCATATAGACGGCTCGGCGCATTATTTTACACCAGAGAAATCTATTCAAATACAAAATGATCTTGGAGCAGATATTATATTTGCATTTGATGAATGCACATCACCCATTGAGACTGACTATTATCAAGGTAAAGCATTGGATAGAACACATAACTGGGCAAAGAGATCTTTAAATTTTCACAGAAAAAATCCGGTATCAGAAAGACAAGCAATATTTGGAATAGTTCAAGGCGGTAGAGTAAAAGAGCTAAGGGAGGAGAGTTCTCGGTTTTTAGCAAACCTTGATTTTGATGGTTTTGGGATAGGTGGCTCTTTTGAAAAGGAGGATATGAAAAGTGCCGTCTTTTGGTGCAACAGTATCTTACCAGAAGATAGGCCTAGGCACCTTTTAGGAATAGGTGAGCCGGAGGATTTGTTTATGGCAGTTGAAAATGGTTGTGATCTTTTTGATTGTGTTTCCCCGACCCGCATAGCCAGAAACGGAAATGTTTATACAAGACACGGTAGGGTTTCTGTTACAAACAAAGAGTTTAGAAACAGTTTAAACAAAATAGATGAGGGTTGTGGTTGTTATACTTGTCAAAATTATACAGTAGGCTACCTAGCACATCTTTTCAGATCAAAGGAAATGCTTGCATCAACTCTGGCTTCTATACACAATCTGTATTTTATAATAAATATGGTAAAGGGTATGAGAGAGGCAATATTAAATGATAATTTTTTTGAATATAAAGAAAACTTCCTATCAAAATTTTATAGATAGTTTTCATTTTACACGCAACTGAGCATTGTTATTAGGTATGATTGACGTCTCCAAAAAATAATTATAATATCTTAATATTATAAAATAATCTAGAATGAAATGTTAACTTTAAATAAAAAAACAGCTTTAAGACTAAAGAATCAAATTGAATTTCCGAATTTTGATATGGAAATAATTAAAGAGCAGATGTTTAAAGAATTGAATTTAAATGAGGAAAGATTTAATACTGCTGTAACTCAATATTACCATTTTTTAGCAATAAAAAAACTTTTTCCTTATATAACAATTCATCCCACAAAAGATGCTGATATGGTTTGGCACACACATATATTAAATACAAAAAAATATACAGATGACTGTTTAAAATTTTTTGGATTTTATTTACATCATACACCAGGTTTAATAACTGAGGTGTCTGGCAAGGATACTAAAAATATTTACAATTTATTTTTTGGAAAAATATATGATTCTTTGTTGGTGGAGTGTGGTGGTGATGGAGGTTGTGCATAATATTTAGAACCATTTTTTATTCCTCATATTTTCAATCTCGCGAAAATTATCTGCGGCGTAATTTTGGAGTTTTTAACTAATTAACCTTTATTATCTTATCTAATATATTATATTTGTCACCATACAAAGTTGACTGTACGAGCGCTTGACTTATTATTTGTTATGTATATACTATATGGGTGCTTATATGTATGAGCATATGTGTTTTTTGACAGTTAAATTTGAATTTAAATAAACATTTAATAATCAATGTTTATTGAGAACATTTGCAAGTTTTACATCGTTTAATTTGAAAATGATTTCGGATTTTTAAATTCATCAACTACAAAATTTCCAAGACGCTAAACTTAATATTTTATATTTTGTTCCGTTCTATTTTGGCTTAGTAAATTTATTTTACAGGGCTTCAAACTTTTACCAAGAGTTTGATCCTGGCTCAGGATGAACGCTGGCGGTGTGGATAAGGCATGCAAGTCAAGGGGGTCCGCAAGGACAACCGGCAGACGAGGTAGTAACACGTAGGAACATTCCCTAAAGTCAGGAATAACTAGCCGAAAGGTTAGCTAATACTTGATAGTCTCTTCGGAGTA
>CAYLWA010000017.1:0-6908 GCA_964387335.1 uncultured Candidatus Saccharibacteria bacterium
AAAAGTTTATAACACACTACAAAACTTTTGATTTTTTTAGTTGTTTTTGGTAGTATATATTTATGACTCCAGAGGAAAAAAGGTTACTTGAAAGGACTTACCAGCTTACTGAAGAAAATAACAGTATGCTTGTTTCTATTCGCCGTTCTATGAGAATTGCTAGACTGTGGAGTATTATTTATTGGGTCTTTATTATAGGAACAGCTCTTGGTGCTTATTATATAATACAACCTTATATTGATCAGATTTTGGGTGTTTATGGTTCTGCTTCAACAGATCTAAACAACGCCAAAAATCTTTTAAATAGTCTTAAATATTAAAATTGCCGAGATAGCTCAGTTGGTAGAGCATTCCCCTGAAGAGGGAAGGGTCCCCAGTTCAAGCCTGGGTCTCGGCACCAAAGAGTTCTTTTATCATCAAAATTATTAGTAGTGTTTTCAAATAAAACCATAAATTTTTGAGTAGAGAGTAACAGGTAAATTATTACAAATCAAAAAAATGAAAAAAAAGTTTGTGGGAGATAAAAAACAAATTGAACCAAAATTTTTAATTAATCCTAATCAACATAATAAAGTTGAAAGTTTTTTTGTGCGTTTAGGTGTGATTTTTAATGATATTCAGAGTCTTGTTTGGTTTGAAAAAATACTAGAAGATAATTACGAACATCCAAGTGATGATGATAAGACTGATCATGCAGGGCATTATGCTGGTTTAAAGGTATATCTTCAAAAAATTATGGCAAGTACTGTAAATGAATTTTTTGATTTTATAGCCAATAATCTCGATGTAATCGATGATACAGATTTTAAAAATATCTTCTCAGAAATATCTAAAACAAATCAAGAGTTATGGAATAATTTAGTCTTAGCTTCAACTGGTAATTTTGAGAAGGTTTCTGGTTTATTAAAATCAATATTAAAAACCAGAAACAATATCGGGTTTCACTTTGACTTTTCTGGTACTGCGATTTGGAGGGCGTTTAAGAGTCGATTTTTTAGAGAAAATAAGAGTGAGAAAAATGATGCTGCATATTATTCTGTAACAAGTGATTTTTTCTCTACAAGGTTTTATTTTTCTGATGCGTCAGTAGAAGAAATTTTATACCTAAATGCTGGTAAAAAAGAGTACGAAATTCTTAAAGGTGATCAGATGTGGAATGTGTATCAAAATCAAATCAAAGATATTATTTATTCAATGAGAGATACCATCTCATCTTTATTGAAAATATATATTAGCAAAAGAAGAAACAAACCTAAATAACAGAAGGATGAATAATTTATATATAGATGAATCAATAATTTTTCCACTGATTCATAAATTTTTCTAATTACATCAATTTCCTCTAACTTTTAGTTTGGCTTGTTTGTTTTTGTCTATTTTTGGGAGTTTGATGATCAGTAGCCCGTGTTTTTCAACAGCTTCAGCTTCTTCAACTTCAACTTCGGCTGGTAGGGAAATAGTTCTACTAAAAGTTCCCCAATAAAGTTCTTGGTGGAAATAGCCATCATCTGACATTGTTTTTTCTGTCTCCCTTTTTCCTCTTATCGTAACAGAGTCTCTTGTTATATTTATCTCCAAATCTTCTGGTTTAACACCTGCTACCATCGTTTTAATGATAATATCATTTCCGCTTTCATAAGCGTCTATTGTAAGTTCTCCATCACCAGCGTCTTCTTCGTAGTAGTCATCGACATCATCTCTCTTTTTTGATTTCGGTTTACCGGCAGAAACTTCCTCTTCATCAAAACTAGCATCAAAATCATCTTCTAGATGATTTTCATCTAGTTTTATAACTCCTGTTAATTTTTGAAAAAAACTTCTTTTGTCTTTCATTATATTTTATATTTTTTTAAATCTTTTTTATTTTTTCAAGCATCATAAGCAGTATAATGATTCCAACCCAGACGAAACCGAATATCAAGAAGAAATTTGTGTCAACTAAGTTTACAATAAACAAATTAAATCCTGTATGTAATATTATAGCAATAATTATACCTAAAATACCATAAATTCTTTTCCACAGTTTGTCTTTGTAAAAAGAAAGGGCTAAAAAGACCCCGACTGTTCCAGATGATATAACATGAAGAAGTGTTGCACCTATGAATCTCATATTTCCAGTTATTAAAACTTCCATTAGTTTTCCATTTAAAAGTGGATCTATGAGAAATAGGGTATTTTCAAGGGCGACAAAACCTAGGGCAGATACTATCATATATATAACAGGGTCTATTGGTTCATCATCTACTTTGCTATGTATTCCACCCACAAAAGCTGCCAAAAATTTTAAAATCTCTTCTGATCCTGCCCATAAAACAAAAAGTAAAATATCATTTTGAAATATGTATTTTATAAACGTTTGAACTGGTAGGGTAATGACAACAGATAGCATACCCATAAGGAATGTGAATATTATAAATTTGTTTGGTTCTGGGTGCATATCTTCTTTTAACCAAAACCAAAGCCAGATTAAAGCAGGTAAGATACCAAAAAAAGGTGCAAAAAATATATAATTATCAACAACAACTTCTTTTAATGAAAACAGAAAACTCATAATACTATTCTACACTAGGCCATTTTGATACCATAAGCATATTATCCCCATATTCCATTATTTCCCATAATTTTTCTGTGATAAAAGGCATAAATGGGTGTAATATTTTTAATATATTTGATGTTATGTAGTTTAAAGCATATACACGACTATCTTTTGTTTGAGGGTCAAGTATAATTTCTTTGCTTTCCTCTATTATTTTATCTGCAAAAGTGTGCCAAGTGTAGCTGTATATTTTTTCTGAAACCAGGTAGAACTTATACTCATTCATTTCAGAAGTTATTTCTTTTACAAAAGCATCAAAAGAATCAACAAGCTCCTTGTCTTTTTCTGTTAGTAAGTTCTTGTTTATTTTATTGTTTGTTTCGTATTGAGAGACAAATCTGCATATATTCCAAAGTTTATTTGCGAATAGTTTATATGCTTTAACTTTTTGAATATCAAATTTACTATCATTTCCTGGACCAACTGAAACAGTTAGTGCCATCCTCAAAGCATCAGCACCGTATTCTTTTATGACATCTAACGGATCAATACCATTTCCTTTCGATTTACTAAACTTTTCACCGTCTTTATCTCTAACGATTCCATGAATATAAACTGTTTTAAATGGTATTTGCCCTATGTTATAAGTCGTCATAAGTATCATCCTCGCTACCCAAAAAAATAATATTTCATATCCTGGGGCCATAAGTGATGTTGGGTGATAGTCTAAAAGATCTTTGGTACTCTTTGGCCAACCAAGTGTTGAAAATGTCCAAAGCGCTGATGAAAACCAAGTATCCAGCGTGTCTTCGTCTTGAACCCATCCAGCTTCTTTTGGAGCTTCTATATCACAATAGATTTGATTTTCTTTATACCATACAGGTATTCTGTGTCCATACCATAGTTGCCTTGATATACACCAATCGTGGAGGTTGTCTATCCAATGAAAATATATCTTCTCAAATCTTTCAGGGATTATTTTTACTTGTCCACTTGATACAGCGTGTCGCATCAATGTTTTCAAGGTTACAGTTTGACCTTTTTTAATACCTTCAAATGTATCAAAAGGGTAGGAGAATTCTTTGTTTACAGACACAAACCATTGCTTCATTATTTGAGGTTCTATGACACCACCACTTCTTTCTGCTGTTCCTATATTGTGAACATAGTCCTCCTCCTTTAAGAGCAAACCCTTATCTCTTAGTTTGTTTATTATTTTCTCTCTGGCATCTTTTATCTTCATACCAGAAAATTCTCCAGCAACCTCTAAAAGTTTTCCGTATTTATCTATTATCTGTTCTTTTGACAAGTTATGTCTTTCGGATATTTCAAAATCGGTTTTGTCGTGCCAAGGGGTTATAGTCATAACACCTGTCCCAAATTCCATATCAATACAATCATCTTTTATTACGGTAGCTACAATCTTTCCATTTATCCATTCTAGTTCTATTTGATCATTGTGTTTGTATTCTGAATATCTCTTATCTTCTGGATGCATAACAACATATTTGTCACCAAATTTTGTTTCTGGTCTTGATGTGGCGATAGTAAATGGTCCGTATTTTAAATAATAGAGTTTTGTTTTCTCTTCACTATACACGATTTCATCATCAGATATAACCGTTTGACCTTTTGGATCCCAGTTAACTATTTTTTCTCCTTGATATATAATTCCATCATCATACATTTTTTTGAAAACTGTTCTAACTGCCAAGTTCCTTTCATCATCCAAGGTAAAGGCTTCTCTTGACCAATCAAGAGAGTCTCCAACTTTTTTAACTTGGTTTACAATAGTGTCGTGACTTTGTTTTGCAAAATCATTAACCATTTTTAAAAAATCTTCTCTACTAAAATCAGTTTTTCTTTTTCCAGATTCTTTTTCCAGATTTTTTTCTACTTTTGACTGGGTTGCTATTGCTGCGTGATCTGTTCCAGGTATCCATAATGTTTTAAAACCTTTCATTCTGTGATATCTAATAGCGATATCTTGAAGAGAGCTTTCAAAAGCGTGACCTATGTGAAGTATCC
Organism: uncultured Candidatus Saccharibacteria bacterium; assembly: GCA_964387335.1. GTDB lineage: Bacteria > Patescibacteriota > Minisyncoccia > Phycocordibacterales > DATDWN01 > CAYXZA01. Next base: position 4,565 of record CAYLWA010000017.1, read on the forward strand.
CTGTGACATTTGGTGGAGGTAAAACCATTGAGAAGGATGGGGCACTTTTGTCAACTAAACCTTTTTCAATACAAACATCAGGATTAAAAAAACCACTATTTTCCCATTTTTCATATATTAGACTTTCATTTTCGTTTGGATTGTATGGTTTGTCGAGTATTTCCTTTTTCATAAGTTTAAAATAGCATATTTAGAAATAACTTTCAATGTCTTTTATATGTCCTTTAAATATATATGTGTCTTTTATATCTTTTTTAAAAAACACCCGAAGAATAAAACTAAAATGTGAATTTTTAAAGGACATTTGGTTGTGTTTTATAAAAGACATATAAATAAATATAAAAATAAAATGGCTGAAATATAGTTTTTTTAGAAAAATATTTGACATTATTCCAAAAAAAGTGTAATATATAAGTATTAAAAATATCATTTAATTTTATGCATAATTTATCAAACAAAATATTTTCGTCGCTTGTCTTGGGATTGTTATTCCCAGCTTTTCTGTTTTTGGTTTTCCCTGTGAAAAATGTCTATTCTTCAAATAATAATGTAGGAACACTAACTGTTTGTAATATAATGGTTAGCAAAGAAGGTCTTGTTCTAAAATCAAATGATATTCCTCCTTCAACTTTTTCTTTGAAAGTTTACACAAACAAAACTTTCTCATCTTCTGGTTTAAATGTGGCTTATGATACAGAAAATTTTCCTTTGAATGAAAAACTTGTAAGTTCTGAAAATGATGCAAATTGTGTCTCTTATGAAATTCCACTTGGTGATTATTATTATTCTCAAGAAGAGAGATCAAATCCTATTTCTTGGGGAACTCCAAAATATTTTGATGGTTTAAATTTCTCTTCACTTTCACAAGCTAAAGAATATTCATCTCAACTATTTAATTCAGATCCTAGTGATGATATTTTAGTAAATGTTGAATCTGATGGTCTCGTATCACTTACTGAAGCTAACCCAAACAGAAAAATAGTTTTAGTTAATACTTATGTTGATTTTAATGACCATGTAACACCTAATACTTTTGATCTTGTAACAACAAGTATAGTTTGTGATAGCGAATCAGATCTACCAAATTGGGGATTAGGAGGAGCAGATATCACAGCTTCAACTACATCAGCATTTCTATCTTCACATCCAAATTGTAGATTAGCTTCTGATTGGAGTTTTCAATATACAACCGGGTATATGGATGATTTTGGTATTCCAGCTGATTATGTTGGAAATGCTACTTCAACAGCATTTACTTTGTTTGGTCCAACAGACTCAAACGGTGTTGCTTCAACTAAGGTTTTTGTTCCAACAACAAATCCTCCTGTTATATCTGTAAGAGAAGTTTTGAAAGATGGTTATATACCTTTTAAACATTGGTCAGGAAATAAAACAAATGCTGATAATTATTCAGCCGAAATTTATTGTCATACTGATGTTGTAAATTATGACAACTATGATGTGATAGCTCTACCAATAAAAGATAAAACTTATTATTGTGTAGCTTTTAATGTTAAACAAAACACTGCTCCATCAATAACACTTATTGGAAACAACCCGCTTATACTTACAGTAGGTTCTATATTCACAGATCCAGGTGCTACATCAACAGATAGGGAAGATGGTGATCTAACATCATCTATCATAAGAACTGGAACAGTTGGAACAACAACAGGAACATACACACTAACTTATACAGTTACAGACACAGGTGGACTTTCTGCTTCAACAACAAGAACAGTAATAATCAATCCTGTTATACAAAATGATACAGCTAGAATTATTGCAACAAGTATAGTTTGTGATAGCGAATCAGATCTACCAAATTGGGGATTAGGAGGAGCAGATATCACAGCTTCAACTACATCAGCATTTCTATCTTCACATCCAAATTGTAGATTAGCTTCTGATTGGAAATACCAATGGGCTTTTGATGGTATAGCTACAACTACAAACACAAATACACTCATAGGAGAGTTTGCTTCTACATCTGGTTGGACAACTTTTGGTCCAACTGCTACAAGTGGTGTTTCTATAATAGATATACAAGCTTCAAATACACCTATATTACTTAGACAAGTCTCAAAATCTGGATTCTTTGGCTTCTCATACCCTGTAAATAATGATGTCAGTGCAGAGTTTTACTGTGGATCTGATGTTTTAAACTACGATAACTTGGAAAGATTATCTGATTATAAAGGACAAAATATTTATTGTGTGTCCTTTAACACTTTAATAACGGTTGCAACAAACACACCGCCAGTTATAACACTTATTGGAAACAACCCACTTATACTTACAGTAGGTTCTATATTCACAGATCCAGGTGCTACATCAACAGATA
>CAYLWA010000017.1:7008-10315 GCA_964387335.1 uncultured Candidatus Saccharibacteria bacterium
TTTCTATCTTCACATCCAAATTGTAGATTAGCTTCTGATTGGAAATACCAATGGGGTATTAAAGGAGTTGCATCTTCTGTTTCTGATTCATTTGTAGGTGAAGTTTCAACTACATCTGGTTGGACAACTTTTGGACCAACTGTAAATGGAACAGCGTTTGTTGATGTTAAACTTTCAACAACATCTCCATTTGTTTTAAGACAAGTTTCAAAAAATGATTTTGTTCCTTTTGCTAGTTACAATAATGGAAATGTCAGTGCAGAGTTTTACTGCGGATCTGATGTCTTCAATTATGATAACTTGGAAGAAGTATCAAACTTGACTGAAAATCAAACAGTTCATTGTATTTCTTTCAATGCTCCAAAGGCTCAAACTCCAATAAATACACCACCTGTTATAACACTTTTAGGTTCTAATCCTTTCTATGTTAACTTCGGCGCAACTTTCACAGATCCAGGTGCTACATCAACAGATAGGGAAGATGGTGATCTAACATCATCTATCATAAGAACTGGAACAGTTGGAACAACAACAGGAACATACACACTAACTTATACAGTTACAGACACAGGTGGACTTTCTGCTTCAACAACAAGAACAGTGATAGTCAGAGAACAAGATGTTACACCAAAAGGAACTGTTAAATTCTGTGCTGTCTTTGTTGATAAAAACAACACTATTCAAACTTCAAAAAACAATTTACCTTTTGGAAATTTCAACATAGCTTTGGCAACAACAACTGATATAAATTCTTCAAGTTATGGACAAAAATCTTGGACTAATACAACATTTGCTCCAAATCAAAAAGTTATGTCTTCTGTAAATGATGCTGATTGTTTGACATTCACAGATTTACCTTTGGGAAATTATTATTACAGTCAAGTTTCAGTAAATGGAAGTTTGTGGAGAGCTGTAAAATACAATGATCAATACAATATGCCAGTAAACAATGTGTTTGATATGCTTGATTACAGTTCTGAACTATTTAATGCAACAACATCTGACGATTCTTTGAGAAATCCAAATTCTGACGGTTTACTTGAAGTATCTGCTTCAAAGAGGGAACATACGGTCGTATTACTTTTCGGATACAATGAACCAAATAATCAATGTTTGATCCCTGATATAACAAGTTCTCTTTCTGTTCAAGCAACACTTAATTCAGCTTTCTCTTATCAAATAACTGCTTCATCATCTTCATCTGTAACATTTGATATCGGAACTTCAACTCTGCCAAAAGGACTTTCATTTGCAACTTCAACTGGAATAATTTCTGGAACACCTACTGAAGCCGGAGCGTTCTTTATAGATGCTAAGGCAACAAATTCTTGTGGAACTTCACCAGCTGTCAGAATAATAATATATGTTAATACACCAACGGGTGGTGGTGGGGGAGGAGGAGTAACACCACCTCCAACAGTTATAACTTCTGGTGGTGGCGGTGGGGGAAATGGACCTATTGTTCAAAACAATCTTACAATATTTAATGAAAAGGTTGTCGAGCTTAACAAAGGTGTTGCCCTTGTAACTTGGAATACAAACATTCCTGCAACAAGACAAGTTGGATATGGAACAAGTTCTGTAAATTTCGCAAGTTCAACTGCTCCATTTGGATATGCAACTTCAACTGCCCTTATATCATCACCTCTTGATACAAGTCATTCTGTCCTTATACCTATATCAACTGATGGAACTTATTATTTCAGACCAGCGTCAAAAGATACAAACAGACAAGTTATTGGAAAAGAACTTGTATTAACAAGAGATAATTCTGGTTCAAATTCTTGTTACTATTTGTTTGATTATTTGAAAAAAGGTTGGAATAACAATCCTGTTGAGGTTAAAAAACTGCAAGTATTCCTAAGAGATCTCGAAGGTTTTGATGTAGCTATAACAGGTGTTTATGATGATCAAACTATCAAAGCTTTAAATGCTTTCCAAGAAAGATACAAAGATGATATATTGACACCTTGGGGTCATAAAGAAGCAACATCTTTCACTTACATAACTACTAAGAAAAAAGTAAATGAAATATATTGTAAAATGGCTTTCCCTCTAACAGCGCAACAACAAGAAGAGATAAATAATTTTAGGAATTTTATAAACAATCTAAAAGATCTAAATATAGAGATTCCTGATTCTAATGTGGACAAAACAACTCAACCTGTGATTATAAATACAAATGAGGTTGGAGTTGCACCGAGCGCTCCTGTTACTGAACTTGTAGATAATGGAGACTCTAGGATTTCTAGTTCAACAAACAATCTCTCAACTTTGGCAGGAATATCAACAACAACTAAAAATATAACAAGTGGCATAACAGCCAGTGTTATACAATCTGGAAAAGCGCTAGGGAACTTACTTTATGGAATCTTCTGGCCTTTCTCAAAAAATAATAATTCTAATCAATGTAAAAGTGGATGTCATTATTGCGACTTCTCTATAATAATATTCATTATCATTATAATAGTGTTAAGTTACCTACTTTACAGAGAAAGAAGGGCTTATAAAAAATTAGCTGATGTAAACAAAGAATTAGATTTGGTTAACAAACAACAATAATAAAATAAAATTTAAAAATAAATTTAAAAATAAATTTAAACAGAAAAAGCCGGCGGTCTAGACCCCGGCTTTTTCTTCTCTTTTTTAAGAACAAGTCTGCTTAGAATCCTATCAAAATAAAGGACTTCTTTCAATGTGTTTTATAAAATAGTTGTGGAAAAAATTAGAGCTATCCCACTAAAACATAATTTTAGAGCACGGATATTTTTCTGCTGAAAAATTCCTCCAATAACGCTTGATGTTTTGACCATTGACTTTAAGATTTTTTGCTTCTAGTATATTTAAAGGATGTCTAAAGGATGTAAAATAAACTCTTTTTTTGACTATAATTCTTTTTTGAATTTTTGTGTTTTGATTGGATACTTTTATTTAGTATTTATTTTATCCATTTTGTTATTTGATTCATTTTTTCTTGTTCTTATATCCGTCTTTATCTCCCTTCAATCAATGTATTTCATCTTCACCAGAAAAGTTCACACCTTTGTTTTTACGAACGCTCAAAGTTTTTGCCCGTCACGAGTCTTACTTATTTTTCTTGCAAATATTCGAATTGCCTGTATGGTAAATAAAAAAAACTTAATTGCATTTTTTAGGTTTTTGATAAATAGGGGATATACCCTGTTTAAATTTCTAAGGGCTTGCAAAAAATAAGTAATTGTGATATTTTTACAACGAAAGGAGATCTTTAGAAGAGTAAGAAAAAAGGGGGCCCCACGGTGAGAGCGACCGTACTACGTAGGGGCAA
>CAYLWA010000018.1:0-9594 GCA_964387335.1 uncultured Candidatus Saccharibacteria bacterium
AGAACAAAATCACCTCTTATGGTCCCAACATCAGAAGTTTTAGGCTCAGTTGAACCAACTAGTTTTCTTACTATTTCTACACAGTGAGCACCTTGCCAAACCATTGCTATAACAGGCCCACTGGTCATATATTTCTTAAGGTTATCAAGTATTATTTTTGTAATTTCCAAAGGATCATAAGATGGAAGCTCTTCTCTTTTTTCTCTTGCAACTTTTATTCTTTTTTCACCAGTTATAACTCTCCACTCTGGATTTAAAGTATAATGTTTTTCTATAAAATCAGGTGTTGGAACAAGTATCTTAATGGCAACCAATTTCAAACCAATCCTCTCAAATCTAGATATTATTTCTCCAATAAGCGATCTTTGAATCCCGTCCGGTTTTATAACTACAAGTGTTTTTTCTACTTTGTGATGTTCCATATATTTATTTTGTTAAAATTATAGGTCCAGACTTTGTTATTGCAACTGTATGTTCAAAATGACAAGCCATTGACCCATCTTTTGTCTTATAAGTATAATCATCTTTTGCTAAAACAATCTTTGAGCTACCCAAGGTAAACATTGGTTCAATGGCAATAACCATACCAGAAACCAACTTTTCACCAACACCTTTCATACCATAATTTGGGACATAAGGATCTTCGTGAACAGAAAAACCAACACCATGACCCGCAAGTCCCTCACATACACCATAACCAAATTTTTTACCAATTTCAAATATTGCATAACCTATATCACCAACAGTATTACCGATCTTAGCTTCTTTTATTCCTAAATACAAAGATTCTTTTGTGTGCTCTAAAAGTTTTAAAATCTTTTCATCACAATCTCCAACCGCCAGAGTTACAGCGCCATCTGTTATTAAATTTTTATGAGAAAGTCCTAGATCAATAGAAACAATATCTCCATCTTTTAAAATACGAGGATTTTCATTTGGAATTCCGTGAACAATCTCATCATTTATTGAAACACACAAAACGGCAGGATACGGTCTTTTTGCACCAGAAGGTTTATAACCAAAAAAAGCACCCTTGTCACCAAAATTAGAAATAAGTTCTCTTGCTCTATTTTCTAAATCCAAAGTTGAGACACCAACCTTTACCATACCAGAAAGTTCTTTTAAAATAAACGAATGGTTTTTACCCCCCTGCCTTAAAATCTCTATGTCTTTTTCTGTTTTTAACTTAATCATTGTTATATACCAGTTTTTAATATTATTTCTTTAAAAACATCTTCTATTTCCTGTTCGCCATTTATTTCTATAAAATTATAAAAATCATTTGTTTTAAAATATTCAACAGAAGGTAATACATTTTCATAATACCAATTTACCCTTTTTTCTATATCGGAAACATTATCGTCGGATCTACCCCTACCTAAAAGTCTTTCTACTGCCCATTTTTTAGAAACATTTATCAAAATAACAAAAGGTCTTTCTCTTTGATAAAATCTTAGAGCTGAATCAAGTATTGGTACTTCGTGGGCTCTTCTTGCGAGTCCATCTAAAACCATATGTTCTTCACCTGAAAAATGTTTTACTAAATATTCCGTCCATATCCATATAGGCAAAAATTCTGGCAAGAGACCACCTTCATCCATTATTTGTTTAGTCATTTGAGCTGTTTTAGAAACTTCTGTAACAAACTCCCTAAACTTAGCCCCTGTCTCTAAATATATAACAGGCCTTTTGTCTTTATTTTTTAAATAATCAATAAGAAGTTTTGCCTGTGTTCCTTTTCCTGAACCAGACAAACCAAAAAATATAAATGAATATGGTTTCATTTATATACTATATCACAAATAACTTATTTTAGTATTCCCTTATAGAAACTTGAGAATCTATCTTTTTGATAAGATCTATAACAACAGAAACTACGATTAGTAAAGCCGTTCCCCCAACAGATATAGCTGTTATACCTGTAAGTCCACGCAAAACCAAAGGAAGCACAGCTATTAGTCCCAAAAACAATGCTCCAACAAGTGTTAGTTTTGTGATAATTTTTGATATATGTTCTGATGTAGGTTTTCCTGGTCTAACTCCCGGTATAAAAGCTCCATTTTTTTGAAGATTTTCTGAAATATTATCTGGATCAAAAGTGATAGCGGTATAAAAATATGTAAAGATAAATACCAATACAAAGTAAGCAATACTATAAAACCAATTATTTGCAAGTAAACCACTTAGAAAATCAGCTATTGTTCTTAAAACTTCCACAGATGAATTAGAAACAAATCTAAGTATTATTTGAGGAAACAAAAGAAGTGATGATGCAAATATTATTGGAATAACACCAGCTTGATTTAATCTAAGTGGTAAATATGTAGATGAACCACCATAAACTTTTCCTCCTCTAACTTGTTTTGCGTAAGTTATAGGTATTGGCCTCTCGGCTTCTGTTATAACCACAACTGCAAATATAACAATAAGGGCAACGACTGCAAAAACTATATAAAGTGGTATATCAGCAGGGTTATAAGAATACAAAACTCTACTTACAGTTGCTGGTAAACTAGCGACTATACCAGCAAAGATGATTATTGATGATCCATTTCCGATACCATACTCTGTTATCAATTCTCCAATCCACATCAAAAGAATAGAACCTGCTGTAACTATAATTATATTTAGTAAAATATCAAAACCTGAAAAAGAACTCAAAACGCCTTGATTTTCTAGTATTTTTAAAAAGCTAAAAGATTGGATAACTGCAAGTGGAACGGTTAAAAGCCTTGTCCAAGCTGAAAATTTTAACCTACCCGCTTCACCATCCTCTTGATACATCTTTTTAAGAGACGGGAACATTATTGTCATAAGTTGCATTATAATAGATGCTGTTATATAAGGACCGATACCAAGCATTATAATAGACAAGCTAGATAATCCTCCACCAGAGAATATGTTTAAAAGACCAATGAATTCATTGTTATTGAAAAAATTAGCCAGAGCTGTTTTGTCTATACCAGATATTGGTATTGAAGCTAAAAATCTAAAAAATACTAATGCTAACAATGTAAAAATTATTCTATTTCTTAAAACTTTATCAAGTAAGACAAGTTTTAATTTGTAAGATATACTATTCATAATTATTTAACTATTTTACCACCAACTTTCTCAATTTTCGATAGGGTATCTTTTGACAAAGAAACTCTTGAGAAATTTAGATCAAAAGATATATCCCCTTTTCCTAGAATCTTTACAGAAGGCAGGACACCTTTGTATTTATCTAACAATTTTTTTTCAAACAATGTTTGTGGTGATACTGTTTCTCCTGATTTATAATTTTTAGTAATAACTTCAAGATTCAAAACAACAGGTTTTGATTGTATTGAAGTATTAATATTTTTTCCTCTTCCTCTTAGTTTAGGTAATTTCTTTATAAAATCTCTTAACTCTGGTCTTTTCTTTCTTCCAGATCTAGCATTTTGACCTTTTGTTCCTCTACCAGCTGTTTTAGCTTTTACACCTCCACGACCTATTTGTCTGGATTTTTTATTTTTATTTTTTCTTTTTAAATTAAACTTTTCCATATTATTTATTTAATATTGCGAATTTTTGACAAAGCTTTTATGGCAGCCCCAGCGTTGTTGATTTGGTTTTTTGTCCTAGACAAAAGTTTAGCTCCAACATCATTTATACCAGCAAGTTCCAAAACAGATCTAACTGAAGAACCTGCCAAGATACCTTTTCCAGGGGCTCTAAAAATCAAAACTCTTGAACTTGAATACTTTGCATCTGTCTCGTGTGGAATACTCTTTTTTGAATCAAGAGAAATTCTTACAAGATTTTTTTTAGCTTGTCTTACCGCCTTATCTATTGCAACAGGTGTATCATTACCTTTCCCTGTTCCAAGTCCAACCCTTCCGTTTCTGTCGCCAACAACAACAGCAGCAGCAAAACTAAATCTTCGTCCACCAGTTACAACTCTTGTAACTCTTCTAATACTTACAATTTTTTGATCAAACTCTGGTTTAACCCTTTCTTTAACTTCTCTTGAAGCACTAGGTCTCCTTGTGTTCTTTTTAAACACTTTATCTGTTTGATTACTATTTTTTTCTTTTTTTTGTTCTTCTGTCATATGATTTTAAAATATAAGTCCTCCTAATCTAGCACCTTCGGCCACAGATTTGATACTTCCTGTGTACATAAATCCACCTCTATCAAAAACTGCTTGTGAAATATTTAAAGCTTTTGCTTTTGAAGCTATTTCTTTTCCAACAGAAAGCGCTTTTTCATTTAGATTTTTCCCAGAAACTTTCTTAGAATTTGACTCACAAAGTGTTTTAGAAGAAGCGTCATCTATCAACTGAACATATATTTCCTTGTTTGATTTGAAAACTGAAATTCTTGGCTTTTCAGCAGTTCCAAAGACTCTGGATCTAATCCTCTTGTGTCTTCTGTCTCTTTTTTCTTTTTTTACGATTGTCTTATTATTCATATTTTTTAACAATTTTTAAGCAGATTTTTTGCCTTGTTTTCTCTTAATCACTTCTTTTTCATATCTCATACCTTTACCCTTGTAAGGTTCTGGTTTTTTCAAATTTCTGATATCTCTTGCAAAACTGCCAACCTCCTCCTTATCAACACCTGTAATAGTTATAAGGTTTTTTTCAGCTGTAACTGTAAGAGTTTTTGGTATAGGAACTTCTACCGGATGAGAGAATCCCAAAGCAAAAACTATTTTATCACCTTTAACTTCTGATTTGTAACCAATACCTTCCAAGATTATTTTTTTAACAAAAGGATTTACAGAACCTAAAATCATAGCATTGATTTTTGAAGAGTAAGTTCCCCAAATAGAACTAGAATCAGCTTTCTTTGGTGTCAGAGTTATTTGAGTGTCAGTTATTGCAAAATCTATATCTGAATTGAATTTCTTTGATAGTGAACCCTTTGGGCCAGCAACAGTAAGCAAAGAACCATCAAAAGAAACTTTGACTCCGCTTGGTATTTGTATTGGTTTTTTTCCTATTCTTGACATATATTTAAATTACCAAATTTTACATATAAATTCTCCTCCGACCTTTTCTTTTTTTGCCATTTCACCTGTCATAATACCCTTATTTGTTGAAAGTATCATCAAACCAAAACCATTTCTGACAGGAAATATCTCTTCTGATTTTATATAAATTCTTCTAGATGTCTTAGATACTCTTTCAACTTCTGATATTTTTGGAAAACCATCTGTGTGATAAGCAAGAGTAACTTCTATATTTTTAACAACCTTCTTACCTTTTTTTGCAACAGACTTAACAAAACCTGATTTTGCCAAAACTTCTAAAATAGATAATTTTAATTTTGAATACGGAAAAGAGACAGTCTCTCTTTTAGCAAGACCACCATTTTTTATTTTTATAAGCATATCTGCGATTGGATCTTTCATATTTTTTCTTTAGTAGTATCTTATAGACTTACCAAGAAGCTTTCTTTATACCTGGTATTTTACCTTCATTGGCTAATTCTCTGAAACATATCCTGCAAAGATCAAAGTCTCTCATAAAACCTCTTTTTCTTCCACACTTAAAACAACGATTCACTTTTCTTGTGCTGAATTTTGGTTTCTTTTGTGATCTTGCTATAACAGATTTTTTAGCCATTTTTAATTATTAAATTATTTCTTTCCTTATAAAAGGAAAAGCTTTAAAAGCTTGTCCCATACTAACAACTGTTTTAAATATTGTCAAACCTATTTTTTGAAAGGAAAACCTAGAATTGACAAGAACTTTAAAGTCTCTTTTTTATCTCTCAAATTTGTAACAACTGTAATTGAGATACCGAAGACGTCTTTAAGCTCCTCATCACCTGTTTCTGGAAATATTGTATGCTCTTTTATTCCCAAAGTATAATTACCCATCTGATCAATAGATACAGCAGGGATACCTCTAAAATCTTTTGTTCTAGGCAGACTAAGATTTATAAGTCTATCTAGAAAATCATACATTTTAGAACCTCTAAGTGTTACAGATACTCCAACAGTATCACCCTCTCTAACCTTAAAAGAGGCAATAGATTTTTTTGCGCCTTTTTTAACAGGTTTCTGGCCGGTGATTTTTGAAAGTCTATCCACAACCAAATCAATCTTCTTTTTATCTTTAAAAGATCCAACACCAGCAGAGATAGATACTTTCTCTATCTTTGGAGCTTGCATTACATTTTTGTAACCAAACTCTGATTTCATCAGATCGTATGATTTTTTTATTTTATCTTTAATATGTTCCATAATATTTTAAATTAGATAATTTCAGAGCTTCTTTTAGAAAACCTAACCTTTTTACCATCAACTTTTTTCAAACCAACACGAGTTGGTTTGCCGTTTTTAGGGTCAACAAGCATTACATTTGAAGAATTGATAGACATAGAAACCTCAACTATTTGACCCTTTTGACCAGACCTAGTTGGCTTCTTGTGTACTTTTCTAACATTTACACCAGAAATAACAACTCTGTTTTCAGATTTTATAACTTTCTCAACCACACCTGTTTTGCCTTTATCTTTTCCGGCAATCACTATTACTTTGTCGTTTTTTTTGATTTTCATATTTTTATACAACTTCTGGTGCCAAAGAAATTATTTTTTGATATCCGACCTCACCTATCTCTCTTGGTATTGGACCAAAGATTCTTCCAGCAGTTGGTTCTTTTTTGTTTTTATCAACCAAAACAACCGCGTTTTCATCAAATCTAACATAAGTTCCATCTTTTCTCCTAAAAGGAGCTTTTGATCTAACAACAACAGCGTAAACTACATCTTTCTTTTTTGTTGCCTTTCTTGGCTCAGCTTTTTGGATAGACAAAACAACCATTTCGCCTATTCTCGCGTATCTTTTCTTTGAACTACCTAGTACTTTAAATATTCTTCCTATTTTAGCACCAGAGTTATCCGCTATTGAAACTATTGATCTTGGTTGAATCATTTTTTTAATTTAAAATTACAAAACGCTTGTCTTTGGAAATTGGTTTAACTTCCTTTATCACCACCTTATCACCATTTTGAAATTTATTCAATGGGTTGTGAACTTTGTATTTTTTAGAGAATTTCAAGAATTTTTGATATTTTGAATGCTTAACAAATCTCTCAACTAAAACAGTAGCTGTATCTTTCATCTTTGTTGAAACAACAACTCCATTAAGTGTTTTTGATCTCCCTTCTTCTTTTTTTGTATCTGTCTTTTTCATAATAGTTTTTTATTTTTTTACATTTAAAACAGTAAGTATTCTTGCAATATCTTTTCTTAGATTTTTACCCTCTTTCATATTTCTAGTTTTACTTCCAGAAATACCAAATCTAAAATTTCTTAAAGCTACTTTCTTTTCCAAAAGTATAGTCTTTAATTCTTCTGTTTTTTTGTTTGTTAAATCTTTCATATTTTTATCTTGAAACTATTTTTGATTTCACAGGAAGTTTTGTTCCAGCTTTTCTAAGAGCCTCGCTTGCAGTAGCTTCTGGAACACCGTCAACTTCAAACATAACTCTACCAGGAAGAACTGGGCAAACATATCCTGCCAAATCTCCTTTTCCTTTTCCAAGTTTAACTTCAGCTGGTTTTTGAGTATAAGGCATATCTGGAAAAATCCTAATCCAGATCTTGCCAGTTTTTCCCATAGCTCTAGAAATAACCTTTCTTGCTGATTCTATTTGGTTTGATTTTATTCTACCAGCTTCAACAGCTTTAAGACCAAAAGATCCAAAAGAAACTTCAGCACCTCTATTTGCAACCCCAACTCTTTTTGGGTTTCTACGCATAGTATGCCATTTTCTATATTTTACTTTTTTTGGTAATAACATAGTATTAAAAATTATTTCTTATTAAATATTTCACCTTTATATATCCAAACCTTTATACCTATCGCACCATAAGGCATTCTAGCCTCATATCTTGTAAAATCTACATCTGCTCTAAGTGTTTGAAGTGGAATACGACCCTTTTTCATTTTTTCTGTTCTAGCCATAGTTGCCCCTGCAAGTCTTCCGGATAGCTCCATCTTAACACCGAGAACATCTCTATTTGCAGAAACTTTTTCAATCATTTGTTTTAAAACTCTTCTGTAAGGAAGTCTTTTTTCCAAACCTTCAGCCACCATTTGAGCCACGATTGCAGAGTTTGATTCTGGAGATTTTATCTCTTTTATATCAAGCTTTAATTCACCACCAGTTCCAAGTTTATTTTTCTTTAAGAAAGACTCTATTTCTGATTTTAGTTTTACAGCACCCTCACCATTTCTACCGATTATGATTCCAGGTCTTGATGTCTCTATAATAACTCTTAAAAACTTTTGACCTCTTTCCATTTGTATATCAGAAACGAACTGATTTCTCATCTTTTTCACCAAAAACTCTCTAAGCAAAACATCTCCTTTCAAGAAGTCTTTATATTGTTTCTTTACACCAAACCAGCGAGATTTCCAGTCTCTTATAATTCCTAATCTATGTGAATATGGATGTACTGTATGTGACATAATTTTAATTTATTTTTCTTTTGAAACCTTTGTTTTTACAGGTTTAATCTTCTCTTCTAATACTATTGAAATATGACTTGTTCTCTTTCTTATTGGATGAGCAGAACCTCTTGATACTGGCATTCTCCTATAAAGAATCTTTCCAGGGTTAACCTCTATTTTTGAAACTATCAAATTTTCTGTATTTATGCCAGACGCCTTAGCATTTGCAATAGCAGAATTTAAAAGTTTAAGTATTGGCAAACTTGATCTTTTTGTAATAAATTCAAGATCTGAAGCAGCGTCATTTGCTTTTTTACCTCTAATAGCATTAGCAACAAGTCTAACTTTTCTTGGTGATTGTCTATAATTATTGAGTTTTGCTGTTGCTGTTGTCATAAGTTTTTATTACTTTTTCTTAGTGTCAGTTGTTGTTTTAGAAGCCTTAGCAGCAGCTATTTCAGCCTCTTTTTGCTTTGTTTCTAGCTCTTTTTGCATTTTACCTCCGTGTTTAGTGAATTTCCTTGTAGGAGAGAATTCACCTAGTCTGTGACCTACCATATCCTCTGTGACAAAAACATCTATAAAAGATCTGCCGTTGTGGACAGCAAAAGTAAAGCCAATCATTTCAGGAGATATAACACAAGCCCTTGACCATGTCTTAATAGGACCAGTTTCACCTGGTTTTTTATCTTTAACCTTCTTTAAAACTCTAAGGTCAACATAAGGACCTTTATAAGATGATCTTGTCATTTTTTTAAAAGCTAATGCAACAAGAAAAACGCCTTGTACATTGCCGTATATACTATACGAAATCATCTTCAATGTCAAATACCATTTTATAAGTGGAAAGATACATTAGAAAAAACCGGCTTCTTTACAGAAGCACACCTATTAAATATGGCAAGAAATCTTGATCAAGATGAAAAAGTTCACTTAATATTAAAAAATCAAAGATGTGTTATAAAAGAATTAAGAGAGCTCATTGGGCAATCACCTCCTAATGAAGTTATAATAAAGAGTATTTAAAGTAAACAAAAAACCACTTGTGGTGGTTTCTTGTTTTATTTCTTCTTTCCGACTTTTCTTCTTGAAACTATAAGCTTGTTTGAGTATTTCTTTGGAGTTCTTGTCTTTTGTCCTTTTCCTGTTGGTTTTC
>CAYLWA010000019.1:0-9269 GCA_964387335.1 uncultured Candidatus Saccharibacteria bacterium
GTTTGAAAGATGTTAGATCCATAAAATTTATTAAAATAATAACTACTATAGTTTAACACACAAAAAGTATTTTTGAAAAATTTGTATAAAATAAATGCCGGCCCTTTGATAGGGCCGGACTTGTCTGACCTGGTTTCTTGTTACGCCACGACCGCGGTGATTCCCGTGGTCATGGCTTGTCGTTGCAAAGCACCGCAAGTCACATATATAGTTAATCAAAACTGATATTTTTTGTCAAATATATTTTATCCAGAATTGGTGTTATAAAACAAAATAGACTGTATGTCAAATTTATCTGACCTATAAAAATATTTATAAACCTTATCAACTTATCTGCAAAATTAGATTTTCTATTATCATTTTTGTAAGCGCCCCTCTTTTTAAAACAGCTTCTTTTGCTTTTAGACAAGATTTTAACCTGTCTTTTTGTTCCGTAATTTCTCCTTTTTCTAAAATTTCTTTTTCTACTTGGTTTATAAATTCTAAAATCTGATCTTTTGATTTCTTGTCATCAGAGACATCCTTGCAAAGTTTTGAGACAAAATCTAGTTTATCGGAAATATTTTTATCTAGAAAATTTAAACTTTTTGCGGTTGTCTTCAGACTAACAACCTTCATTCTGGATAAAAAAGTTTCTATAAAAAAATTTTCAGGAGCTATTAGTATAAAAATGACGTCTTCTGCTGGTTCTTCTAGTCCTTTTAAAAAAGCATTTTGAGCATCAACTGCCATATTTGAAAAAGATAAAACGAAAAATCTCTTTCCTTTGTTATTAAAACTTTTATAAAAAGCTTTTTCTAAAACATCTCTGACATCAAAAATGGAGATATTTTCAAATTTGTTTATAAATAAATCTGGGTTAGAAATAGTGCTGACACCAAAAAAGGATATTTCTTTTATAACTCTATTTATAATATCCTCCCTGTCACCTATAAAAAGCAAACTATGGTGATCTAAATTATCTATAAGTTTTTTCATAAATTACCTCTTTGATATGACACTTTTTTTATAAAGTTCTAAATGTTCTAATGCTATACCAGTGCCTTTTACTACACAATAGAGAGCGTCTTTTGCTAAAACAGCCTTTACCCCTGTCCTACGCAAAACCAATTCTGGAAAATTGCGAAGTTGGGATGTTCCACCTGTCATTATGATCCCTTTGTCTATGATGTCACTTGAAAGTTCAGGTGGGGTCTCTTGCAAAACATCTTTTATAGCTTTAATCATTTCTTTTAAATCTTTTGAAATAGCTTTGACTATTTCATTTGTTTTTATCTCAACAGATCTTGGCAATCCTGTAATAAAATCTCTACCACGAATATTCATTGAAAGTTCTTCATCAAGCGGTATCGCTGATCCTATCTTTATTTTTATCTCTTCAGCCGTTTTATCACCGATTGCTAGGTTGAAATTTTTCTTTATATAATCAGCAATAGATGCATCAAGTTTATTTCCAGCGTATTTTACAGAAGTTGAAGCCACAATACCGCCAAGTGATATGACGGCAACATCTGTTGTTCCACCACCTATGTCAACTATCATATGCCCAACCGCTTCGTGAATTGGTATTCCAGCTCCAATAGCCGCCAAAATAGGCTCTTTTACCACATAAGCATTTTTAGCACCAGCTTTAATGGTTGCTTCTATAACAGCTCTCCTTTCGGTTGATGTAACTCCTGCCGGAACAGAAACTAAAACATCTGGCTTGGCAAAACTCCATCTACCAAGAGCCTTGCTTATATAATATTTAAGCATCGCTTCTGTGACCCTATAATCAGCTATAACACCATCCTTCATTGGTCTATACGCCACTATGGCTTCTGGTGTCCTACCTATCATTTCCTTGGCTTCTATACCTATTGCCAATATTTTGTTATCCTCTTCTGATACAGCCACAACAGAAGGTTCATTTAGGACAATTCCCCTACCAGGAAGATACACCAAAGTATTGGCTGTTCCCAGATCTATTCCCATTTTTTTAGAAAAAATTCCCATATAGGTTATAATAACAGATATATGAAAAATATTGAAAGAGAATTATTATTTACAAGAAATTTAAAAATTGTCTTATTTTTATCAGCAATCCTTTTGTTCGCAGTTGTTATTATGCTTGTAAGTGGTTTCAAGATACAACCAAACTTGAAAATCGCAAGGGACGCAACTGTAAAAATAGAATTAAAAGAAAAAGATACTTCTGTTTATGTAAATGAAATCAAAAAATATACATCAATAAAAGATAATGAAGTTTTTGAGAGTAAAATAAATATTAAATTAAATAAAATTAAAATACACAAAGAAGGATTTTTTGTTTGGGAAAAAAGTATATTTCCAACATCAAATCAAAAGGTAGAAATCAATCCTCTTATGATTAGAATCAGCCAAAGCGGTGTTTTGATAAAAAATACCGATCCGGAATATTACAGCTTGGTTTACAAAATCAAAAATCAAAATAAATTACCAACCAAAGAAAATCCTCTAACACTAGGTGACACTAAAATATGGACTGATCAAAAAACTCTGATAACCCAAATCGGTAATGAAGAAGAGTTTGGTTTTTTTGAGGCAACAAGAGATCTAGGATCAGTTTCTTTTTACAAAGACAGAAGTGATTTTATAATCTACTCTGCTGATTCTGGCATTTATATTATGGAAATCAGACAAGATGATAATAACTTTCAAAACAGTTTTCCTTTATACAACGGAACAAATCCAATATTTATGCTAGAAAAAAATCTTTTGTATATCCTTGACGGTCAGAACCTTCTTCAAATGTCAATATAAAAAAATGTATATCATAGAAGTATTACCAATACATAAATCTAAAATAAAAGAACCTCTATCATATTTTTCATCAAAAGAAATAAAGAGGGGGGCTTTGGTTTCTATACCTTTTCGTTTAAAAAAAATACTCGGAATTGTCACTGAAAGTAAAAGCTTGATCGAACAAAAAAGTGAAATAAAAAAACTCTCCTATAACTTAAAAAAAATTGAAAAAATAAAAGATGAAGATTTCTTTGACGAAAAATTTTTAAGATCCATAAAAGATATTGGAAACTATTATGGGACAAGCGAAAGTTTGGTTTTAAAAGATATTTTGCCGGAAAGATTTTTAGAAGGGCAAATTTTCAAATTAAATCAAAGTTTGGAAAGAGAGCAAATGTTTCAAGTTTTAACTGTTCAAGATATAAAAAATGAGAGATTTGCTATTTATAAAAGTTACATAAGAGAAGAGTTTGCTAAAAAAAATTCAGTTTTTTTCTGTGTTTCTTCTTTTGCTTTATGTTTGGAAGTTAAAGAAATTTTGGAAAAAGGAATAGAAACCAGAACTTTTGTTTTTACTTCGGAAATGAGTCAGAAAGAAATAGAACAAAATATCTCAAAACTAAAAGAAGAAGGCCCGAAACTTGTAATTTCAACTCCAAATTTCTTTACTGTCCTGTCCCCCATCATTAACACTTGTATAGTAGATGGTCACAATAGTAAAAATTTCATATCACTAAGGCAACCTTTTTTGGATTATAGAAAAGTTATAGAAGTTTTTTCTAAGAATTTCAATATAAAATTAATCTTGGGTGATATTTTGTTAAAGATAGAAACTATATATTCTGTTAAGAATGATTATTTTGGAGAATTATCACCTCTTAAATTTAGATATATAACCGGAACAAATTGCCAGATAGATTTCTTTGGTAAACAAACAAGTAGTAAAAAGATAGAAATATTTACAGAAAAATCTAAAAATATTTTAAACGAAACCTTACATAAAAATAAACATATCTTTGTATATACAACAAGAAAAGGATTGGCTTTAAATATATTTTGTGCCGATTGTGGTAAAAATGTTGTTTGTAATAACTGTGGAGCCCCAGTCTCTCTATATGAAAACAAGAAAGATAAAGAAGATAATTTCTTTATGTGTAATAGATGTAGGACAAAAAGGAGCGCTCTTGAAAAATGTCAAAAATGTAACAGTTGGAAATTGATACCTTTCGGTTTTGGAACAGAAGCTGTTTTAAATGAAATTAAAAGTATAACAGAAACTCCTATTTATGTTATTGAAAAAGATTCTGTAAAAACTGTAAAAAAAGCCCTTCAAATAGTTGGAGATTTTTACAAATCCCCAAAAGCAATCCTTTTAGGAACAAATATGGCAATACCCTATTTAAATAAACCAGTGGACAATAGTATAGTAACCTCCCTTGATGGACTTTTAACTATGCCTGATTTTAGAATCAATGAAAAAATTATGAAGGATGTCTTAAATATAAGAGAAATAACCGAGGAGAATTTACTAGTCCAAACAAGACAGTCAGAATTTAAAATATTGGAATACGCCACAAGGGCCAATATAGCTGATTTTTACAAAGAAGAAATAAAAGAAAGAGAAGAGTTTGAATATCCTCCGTTTTCTATTTTTATAAAGATATCTTTACTCGGATCTAAAAATATCATCAGAAAAGAAATGGAGAAATTAAAAGAAGAACTCTCGAATTATGATATGTTTATTTTTGATGGAAATTATCTAACTCCAAAAAAAGAACATATTGTAAGCGGTTTGATTAAAGTCAAAAAAGAAAAATGGCCGGATGAGAATTTGACTAAAAAACTGAAACAACTGCCGCCTCAATATATAATAAAAATAGACCCAGATAATATTTTATGATAAATTAAAATTATGAAGCAGATTTTACAAACACCAGATAAAGTTTTGTTTAAAAAAGCCGAAAAGGTCAATGTTTCTGATATTACAACTCCTAAAATACAAAAAATAATCAAAGAGATGATAGAGTCTATGTCATCACAAGAAGATGGTGTAGCTATAGCAGCTCCACAAATAGGATACAGTTTGCAGATCTTTGTCATTTCAAACAAAGCATTTGAAATAATGAAAAAAGAAAAAAAGTATAAAGATCACTTGGTTTTTATAAACCCTCAAATTATCAAACTTTCAAAAGATAAAACTGAAATGGAGGAAGGTTGTTTGTCTGTTAGATATTTATATGGAAAAGTTTTAAGATCAAACAAAGCAACTATCAAAGCTTTTGATGAAAACGGTAAAGAGTTTACAATGGGCGGAGCATCACTTTTAGCTCAAATATTTCAACACGAAACCGATCATTTGGAAGGTGTTCTCTTTACAGAAAAAGCTAAGGATTTAAAAGAAATGCCTCCAGAAGACAAAAAATAGACCTTGTTTTGTAAACATAAAATTAAAGTCAATTTTGTGATACAATCTAAAAATGCAACAAAAATTAAAAATCATATTTTTTGGAACACCAAAATTTGCAAAAACAGTTTTAGAAAAAATGAAAGAGTCTGGTTTTTTACCATCTCTTATCATAACCCAAGAGGATAAGCCGGTTGGTAGAAAACTCGTTATCACACCACCAGAGGTTAAAATCTTTGCACAAGAAAACAATATTCCTTTTTTACAACCAAAATCTTTGAAAGATGAAACTTTTTTAAATGAGATAAAATCTTTTGGCACATTTGATATTGGTATTGTTTGCTCATACGGAAAAATAATACCTGAAAATATTTTAAAAATGTCTAAAAATGGAAATTTAAATATTCACACTTCCCTACTACCAAAACTGCGAGGCCCAAGCCCGATACAATCCGCAATACTTTCTGAAAATGAGACAGGTATCACCATAATGCTTTTGGATGAGCTTATGGATCATGGGCCAATACTTGCACAAGAAAAAATAGATATATATTGGCCACCATATGAAGAGGATTTGGAAGATGTTCTTTCAAAAAAAGGATCTTCTATGCTTTGTGATGTTATAATGAAATTTTTAGATGGAAAAATAGAGATAAAAGAGCAAGATCACAGTAAAGCAACTTTCTGTAAAAAAATACAAAAAGAAGATGCCTTACTTGATTTAAATGATGATCCAAATCTAAACCTAAGAAAGATACGAGCATATCATAGATGGCCCAAAGCTTATTTCTTTCAAAAAGACAAGAAAGGAAAAGAGATTAGGATAATAGTAAGTAGAGCAGATGTTATGGAAGATAAACTAGTTATAGAAAAAATAATACCAGAAGGAAAAAAGGAGATGCTTTACAAAGATTTCATAAAAAATCTTTAAATTTTATTCAAAATATAAAGTTATGTCCCCTTTTTTAGAATCTATGTGTTTCTTCTGATCAAAACTTTTTTCTGTTATGTAAAGTAAAAAGACTATCACAACACAACAAGACATAACGAAAATTGATGTTATAGAACTAGCTTTTTGATTTAAATGACCTATATCCATTATATTTTTTTATCTAAAACCTTTTAATAAATTTTTTATTTTTTGAGCGCCTCTTTTAAACAAAGTTTCTCTTTTGCCTTTTTGTGAAGTTAATATTTTTTCTAACTCTTCTCTCAAATCATCAATAGCTTGATACATATCAGATTTTTCAGAAACAGCAAATATGTTTTTATTTTTTATAACAGCTTCGGCTCTAAAAATATCACCCTTGTTTTGATGCTCTGTGGATTTGGATATTTCTACATTACAAACAGTTCCCTCTTCTGTAAATTTTGAGAGTGTAGAAAACCTTTTTGTAACATAATCATCTATTGGTTTTGTAATCTCAATATGATTGCCTGTTGTTTTTATATACATATTTTTATGTATTAACTTATATACTTACATTATATCACAAAAAACAAATCAAATATCAACAGAAACGAGCTTTGATGGAGAATGTTGCCCAGAAATAATCCTTATCTTCTTTGTATTATAAATTTGACTTAAAATTTCTAAAATTCTGGCGTTTGCCATATTTTTTTGAGCTTTCTGCTTTATTTTAATTTTATATTTATTTTCAGCTATTTTTTCAACACTTTCCTCTTTTTGATTTGCCGAAACTCTTATATGAATATACATATTCTTAATATACACCAAAATACAAAAAACACCTTGCTTGGCTAGTTTTTTTTTGATAACATACTAAATGTCAGTAAATATTCCGCGATAGCTCAGTCGGTAGAGCGCCTCCCTGTTAAGGAGGATGTCCTTGGTTCGAGCCCAAGTCGCGGAGCCAGTTAGGACTGTCAGCCAAATCTAATACCAAATTAAACGGAGAAGCTATTGTAAAATATAGCTTTTTTCCGTTTACAGTCGGGTTCTGAAGTATGTAATTTGAATTGAGGAACTACACGAAAATTTACAGAAAGCTTTCCTTTATTTAAGTATAAGATTCTATGTAAAAAAGACCTAAGTTGAAGTCTTTACCGAATGTGGTAAAATAAATATATGAGTAATGACAAAATAGACAAACTAATAGAATTATTTGACAAAATTAAAGAATCCGAACCTGTTAAAAGTGAATTGGAAGATCTCAAAGAGCAACTCCGAATAAGGTTTCCAGATTTCTTTTTGTCTAAAGAGTTTTACGAAGAATACCTTTCTCTAGAATACTTACATTTTGCTGATTTTTTCCGGTGGTTAGAACAAAAACCTATTACTGACCCCATGATGAAATATGCTTACGAGTTTTTTTCAACCACTTACGAACAGGTAAAAACTGATTATGTGAAAAATTTACTTTACATTACCTTCCTAGAAGATCATGTGGCTAGAGAAGCTGAAAGAATGGAATTAGCTTATGATATTTTCTCAGACTATGTAAAAAATCAATTTGAACATGTATTTGATTTTGTAGGCACAAGACCAGAATGGGAAAAGATTAAAGCGTCAAAACTTAAGAATTCCTGATTTATTCAAGACCTCCTCTTATTCTTTTCAAAAGCATTATTTACTTGACAGATAAGAGGACAGACTAGCCACCTTTTTAGAGTCATTAACTTTTCTACAATGAAAAGCATTTAAAATCACCTTTTAAATCAAAATTATTTTTTGCTATACTAAAAATATGAAAAAAATACTAACCCTCTGTATTCCAATTAAAGAAAATCAGGTTCTTCTTGGTATGAAAAAGAGAGGTTTTGGTTCTGGTAAGTGGAATGGTTTTGGTGGAAAAGTGGAAGAAGGAGAAACAATAAAACAAGCAACACTTCGTGAGTTAGATGAAGAAGTCGGAATAAAAGACGGACAACTTACTAAGGCGGGAGTGCTGGATTTTTCTTTTCAGGACGATGAAAAAATACTTCAAGTTCACATTTTTAAGTTAACAGATTTTTCAGATACATCAACTGAAACAGAGGAAATGAAACCCAAGTGGTTTAGCATTGATGAAATACCATTTTCTCAAATGTGGTCAGACGATGAATACTGGTTTCCTTTATTATTAAATAACAAATTATTTGAAGGAGCATTTCTCTTTGATAAACTACCTGATGCCGGGTATTCAGCAAAAATAATTTCAAAAAACCTAGAAGAAGTTTTAGTTCTGAAGTGATAAATATAGAAGCAACTCAAAAATCTTAAGAAACCGCAAAAGAGTATATTGTGAGGATGGGTGGTTTAGAAAAACTTTTTGAATATATAAAAAAATTATCCTCAAATAAAATCTTAGATATTGGGACAGGTAACGGAAATGCTATTTCAGAAATAAGCCAAATGCCAATTTCTCAAGGCTTTGATATTGAAGTAACAGCAATTAGAAACTCGAATGAGTTAATGGGTAACATAGATAAAGACAGGAGACATATAACAAATATCGAAAGATTAAGAGGTTTTGACGGTAAAAAATTTTCTTGTATATTAGGTTGTAATTCAATAGGATATTCAACAAATCCAAAACTAGCAATTCAAAAACTAGATGAAATTTTAATTCCTGGCGGGGTTATAAAAGCAACATTTTCACCTTCTAACGCGAGTGAAATTGAAAGTTACAAAGGAATATCTTTTAACAAACCCCAAAAGTTTATAGATGAACTAAAAAGAATAGGATATGATGTCGCCTACATAGATTTATTTTTTTTCACAACAGAAGATCAAAGATTGGTTAATTCAACAGTTTTAGCTATTAAACCTGGAAATTTTGACTCCCCCTCCGCTAATCTCTTACTAAAAACAGATCTTGGCTTAATGGAAAAAAAAGCTGTTAGTAATATTTTTGGGATAAACACTTTTGATATAAAATAACAAAAAATAAACTCTTGTAGAGTTGTTTTCAATAAATGTTTAAAAACTAAGGGCAAACTGTCACACCAGCACCGAGTTGACTTGCATGACCTTTTGATGCACCTGTTGAGTCAACGCACCAAAAGTTTGATGTTCCCTCTGCCACTTTAAGAGGTGATGAACCCGCCCAAGCAGTCGCAGTGTTATTACAAACATCGGAAGTTGTGTTTCCTGCTCCGG
>CAYLWA010000020.1:0-9057 GCA_964387335.1 uncultured Candidatus Saccharibacteria bacterium
TTTCCATAACTCCATTATATCAAAAATCAATTTTAAAGTAACTACCCTGTGAATAACCACCTAAAAGACTTTTCTTTTCATTTTCCTTTAAATCTTCTTCTATTTCTTCTATAAACCTAGATGGGCTATTTATTTTTTTCTCACCAAAAACTGTTCTGGTTTGGCAATATGTCAAATAAAGCTTCTTTTTGGCTCTGGTTATGGCTACATAGCAGAGTCTTCTCTCTTCTTCTTCATCTTTTTTATCATTTCTATCTCTACCAAATCTTTGATGAGGAAATAAATCTTCTTCTAATCCAGAAATAAAAACTGTATTAAATTCCAGTCCTTTTGCGCTGTGTATTGTCATAAGTTTAACACCCTCTCTTTCTTTTTTCATCTCCTCTTCATCTGTAAGCAAGGAAACTTCTGTTAGAAACATTTCCATCCCCTCTTCTCCTTTACTATGATCATAATATGTTCCAAGCGAGACCAGTTCCAAAACGTTTTCAAGTCTATCCAAATCCTCATCTTTTTTCGCTAATTCTAATTCTTGTTTTATACCAGATATTTCTATAACATACCTTATTGAATCAGAAACTTTGTTTGTCCTAATAAACTCTTTTATTTTTATTAATAATTTTCTAAAATCATTTATTTTCTCTAATGTTTTTTGTGGCAAAGATTGTTCTTGACCTGTTTCCATCTTTTCTATTGTTGTTTTACCTATACCTCTTGCTGGGACATTTAAAACTCTTAAAAAGTCAGACTGATTGTCTTCGTTTAAAGAAGCTTTTATATAGGATATACAGTCTTTTATTTCTTTCCTTTCAAAAAATTTTGTTCCAAGCATTTGATAGTCAACTGCATAAGCCAAAAAAGCCTCTTCAAGAATTCTGGATTGGAAATTTGCCCTATACAATACGGCAATATCAGAAGGTTTAGTTCCAGATGATATTAACTCTTTGCATTTCCCCGCTATAAAATGAGCCTCATCCCCTTCATTGTAACCTTCAAAGACACTTATTTTCTCACCTTCTTCATTTTTAGTATATAGGTTTTTATCAATTCTTTGATTGTTTTTCTTTATAATTTGATTTGACGCCTCTATTATGGTTTTTGTTGATCTGTAATTTTGTTCCAAGAGAATAATTTTGGTTTTAGGATATTTTCTTTCAAAATTAAGCATATTTTTAATATCAGCGCCTCTCCAAGAATAAATATTTTGATCAGTATCACCAACAACACAGATGTTTTTGTGTTTACTCGATAAAAGTTCAGCGATTTTATCCTGGACTGTGTTTGTATCTTGGTATTCGTCTATATGAACATATTTGAATTTGTTGCTATAAAAGTCTAAAACGTCTTTGTTTTCTTCCAGTAGTTTTAAAGTTGTAAGTAGCAAATCATCAAAATCCAGTGATTTCTCTTTCTTTTTGTAATTTTCATACAGATTCCAAACTTTTTTAGTTAAATCTGATGAAAAATCATAAGATTCCCTTTCTTTGTATTTTTCAAAAGAAACACCTTTATTTTTTTCAGCGCTGATTATATTGGAGACTTTATCTAGGTGTTCTTTTGGATCAAAACCCAACTCTTCTAGACTTTTTTTAAATATTTTTTTTGAATCAGATTTGTCTAGTATTGCAAAATGTCTAGGAAGGCCCAGTTTTTCTACATTTTCTTTTATTATATAGACGCCAAGGGAGTGAAATGTTTTTATAACAGGAAGTTTTCTTCCATTTTCTAGATAAAGACTTTGATTTTCTTCAAACATCTTCAAAACCCTCTCTTTCATCTCTTTACCTGCTTTGTTTGTAAAAGTTATAGCTAAAATATTTTCAGGACTGATTCCTTTTTCAATAATATACATTATTCTGTGAGTAATAGTCTTTGTTTTTCCTGCTCCCGCTCCAGCAACGATAAGAACAGAGCCTTCTGTTTGCATCACCGCCTCTTTTTGTTTTTCATTAAGATTTTCCAAATAAATACTTGTCATCAAGATATTTTAACACCTTATTTTTAAATTTAAAAAAGAATTTGACTTTTAATTTCTTTGTATTATAATGTATATATTGTCAGTTCGCCCGAAAGGCGGACAATTTTTAACCAAAAATATCAAAATTAGGTTAAAATTAATATGTTTACAAAATAAAATTAAAATTATGTTTGATTTAAAAATTATAAATTCAGTAATGAGTCAACTTCAAGAAGAAAGAGGTATTCCAAAGGAAAAAACTCTTGATGCTATTGAGGTTGCTTTGGCTACTGCGTATAGAAAGGAATATGGTAAAAAAGGCCAAATAGTAAAGGCGAAATTTGATCTAAATACTGGCAAAACAGAGTTCTTCCAAGTAAAAATTGTGGTTGACGAATCAACTGTTCTTATGGATTTTCCAGATGGCGAATCTCTGCCAGAGGGTAAAATGTTATACAACCCAGAGCATCATATTATGCTTTCTGATGCCAAGTTTATTAAAAAAGATGCTGTTTTAGGAGAAGAAATAGTCTTCCCTCTTGAAGATAAGGCTGATTTTGGCCGTATTTCTGCTCAAACAGCAAAACAAGTTATTATGCAGAAAATCAGAGAAGCTGAGAAAGTTTCTGTTTTTGGTGAGTTTGGTAAAAAAGAAGGAGAGATTGTCTCTGGAACAGTCCAAAACATTGAAAGGGGTATAATTTTTATTGATATGGGTAGAGCAACAGGTATATTGCCTTATGAGGAGCAAATACCAGGTGAAAGATTTGCCCAAGGAGAGAGAGTTAAAGCTTACTTATTTCAAGTAGACGAATCTCCAAAAGGTGTATTTTTAAAACTTTCGAGATCTCATCCTAGATTTTTGGAAAAACTATTTGAAGCTGAAGCTCCAGAGCTTTTAAGTGGAACTGTATCTATCAAGTCAATAGCCAGAGAAGCTGGTTCTAGAAGTAAAATAGCTGTTTATGCTAGTGATTCTCATATAGATCCAGTCGGATCACTTGTTGGACAAAAAGGCGTCAGAGTTTCAACTGTTATGTCAGAACTTGGTGGTGAAAAAATAGATGTTATAGAATATTCTGATGATCCTAAAAAGTATATTGCAGAAGCTCTTTCTCCTGCTAGAATACTAAACATAGAGGTCAATCAAGATGATAGAACCGCTGTTGTTTCCGTTTCCGAAGATCAACAATCTTTAGCCATTGGAAAAGGTGGCCAAAATGTTAGATTGGCAGCTAAATTGACTGGATATAAGATAGATATAAGCTCTGGTCAAGCAACAGATGATTCTTCTGATGATGATTCTGGTTATACTGATTTAAAAACTGCTATGGATGAGGTCTCTCTTTAATAACTAACTTCTTTATAGGTGTTCAAAACTACCATTTAAAAAGTGGTAGTTTTTGGTATAATAGAAAGGTAACAGTTTACTGTTATTTGATCTTTGTCCTAGATCAACAAATTATTCTTTAATATAAAAAATATGAAAAAACATTTATTAACCTTAGTTATAGCATTGGTGGCTATTCCCTCTGCTTTTGTCTATTCACAAGATCTAAATCCTAATCCTTCTGTTGGAGAAGTCAGAAGAGATGTTAGAGAAATGAATCAAAAAATCAGAGAAGAGAGAAAAGAATTTAATGAAAAGATAAAAGATGACGGGAAAAAACTCCAAGAAGAATTCAAAGATAAGATGAAAAATGCTTCAACTTCAGCAGAAAAAAGACAGCTTTTTGAGCAAAAAAAAGAAGCGTTGAAGGATTTTAAAGAAAATGCAAGTTCTAGTAGAAAAGAATTTAATGAAAAAGAAAGTCTTTTTAGAAAAGGAGAGAGAATGAAAATTACTTTAAAGGTAACTCTTATGAAACTTGATGCAAATATTGCTAGAGTAACAAAAATCGTTGAGAAATTAGATTCTCGTATTGCTAAAATAAAATCTGCTGGTGGAGATACTTCAAAAGCAGAGACACTTTCATCTGACGCTAAAAAACATATAGATGAAGCAAAAGCTGTCTATGAAACTTTAAAGACAACCACTCCAACAGAAGAGAATAAAGAAACTATTAAAAACAACATAGAGTCAGTTAAAAACCACCTAGAAGAAGCTAAAAAAACAGTTGAGATGGCAACCAAAGCTTTAAAAGATTTAAAGATTAATAAAACAGCTTCAACAACAAGTTCAATTTAATTAATAAAAAATAATAAAATAAAATGGATAATCAACAAGTACCAAATGTTAATAATCAAATGAGTGGAAACCCTCAACCTGTTTCAAATCAAGAAACAACATCAACTGGTTCTATTGTGGCAACAATTATAGTTATAGCCATTCTTATACTAGGCGGGTTGTATTTTTGGGGAAAAAGAATTGAAACTCAAAGATATAACGAGAGAGTTATGTCAGAAATGCGAAACACTGAAAACCAAGCAAATGTTGAAGCTTCAATGATAAGAAGTGTAGATAATAATGATGATTTGGATGCTATATTAAATGATATAAACAACACAAATGTTGGATCTGTTGATTCAAACATATAACTAGACATCTCGGTAAAAAAATCCACGAAAGTGGATTTTTTTCTTATTTTAATATAGACTTGGGTTATGACAATAAAAGACATAAAAAATTTAGATAAAAAGGATATTTCAGAGAAAAAGGTGAAAATAAGTGGTGAAATAAGTGCTGAGCTGGTTTCTGAAGGTTTTACAAAATCTTTATCTAAGATAAAAAGAGATTTTCAGACAGATGGATTTAGAAAAGGAGCTGTTCCTGAAAATATTATATTAAGTAAGCTTGGAGAAATGACTATACTTCAAGATTGCGCTGAAGATTTATTAAATGATAGCTATCCTTTGATTTTGGACGAATTTAAACTTGATGTTGTTGGAAGGCCAGAGATAAATATTACAAAAATAGCAAAAGATAATCCCCTAGGTTTTGATATGGTTTTTTATTTAAGACCAGAGGTTAAACTTCCTGATTATAAAAAAATAGCAAAGGATTTAAATAGCAAACCGCAGGAGGAAATGTCTGTGACAGAAGATGAAGTTTCTGCTGTTATAAAAGAGTTAAGAGAGCAAGTTGCTCATATGAATTTACATCAAAAGTCTGGACTCAAAGAGCATGATCATAACCACGGAGAGATAAAAGAGGAGGATTTGCCAGAAGTTGATGATAATTTTATTAAACTTTTTGGCCCTTATAAAAATGTTGATGAATTTAAAGAAAGATTAAAAGAAAATATTAAAGCCGACAAAGAGGTTAAATACAAAGATAAAAGAAAAACAGAGCTTTTGGAGGGTATCTTGAAAGAAACCAGTGTTTCTATGCCAGAAGTTATTGTTTTAGCAGAGCTTGATAAGATCGAAGCTCAATTTAAGGATGATTTATTACATTCTGGACTTTCTTTTGAAAAATATCTAGAACATATAAAGAAAACAGAGGATGAAGTTAAAGAGAGTTGGAAACCACTTGCTAAGACAAGAGCTGAAATGCAGATTATGTTAAATGAAATTGCTAAAATTGAAAGTATAGAACCAAAAGAGGAGGATATTAAAAGAGAGGTTGATCATATCGTTGAATCTGTAAAGGGTGCTGATAGATTTAGGGCTAGAATGTATGTAGAAAACTTCCTAACCAACGATTTAGTCATCAAATTTTTAGAGAGTGTTGCTTAACTTATTAAATCAAGAAAAGTGAGCTTGAAACTATACTAGCTGTTTCAGCTCTAAGTGTGTTTTGCCCTAGTTCAAAACCATATATATTGTATTTTTCAAAAATTTCTATGTCTTTTGGGCTAAAACCACCTTCTGGCCCTATAAATAGAGCAAATGAATGTTGCTCGGTATTTGACTGTAAGTAATTTTTTATAGGAGGTTTATTTTTATCAAAGAAGATTTTTTCTTGGGGTAGTATTCCGCTTGAAAGTAAATCCTCAATCTCATAAACATCTCCTATATTTGCCAAATCTCCCCTACCTGATTGTTCAGATGCTTCTTTTGCGATTTTCTGTAATCTCTCTTTGTTTATTTTTTTCTTCTCACTCCTTTCAAAGATAACAGGGATTATTGTTGAAACTCCGATTTCTACTGTTTTTTGAACAACCAATTCAAAATTGTCTTTTTTTAAAAGTGAAACGCATAAAAATATATTGTTTTTTGGCTTAGCTGTTTCTTTGCTACCAATAACTTCCAGTGTCGCCCCTAGATTTCTAATAGATGTAATAACACATAGAAAATCAATATCACTTCCGTCAAATATAATAACCTGACTACCAACATTGTATCTAAAAACTTTTTTCCACTGGTGAACTAAATCTTTATCAGAGATGTCAAATTTTTTAGAGTCTATTTTTTGTGAAATGTAAAATCTGTGAAGTCTCATACATATATTTAAGCATATTTGCTATTTTAAGTATATTTGTTACAATAGTTAACATATTAACAATCAATAAATAAATAAAATTTTATGAGTATTTTAATTCCAACAGTTATAGAAAAGACAAATCTAGGAGAGAGGGCTTATGATATCTATTCTCGCCTACTTAAAGAGAATATTATCTTTTTAGGTGGCCCAATAGATGATCATGTTGCAAACTTGGTTATTGCCCAACTTCTATTTTTACAATCAGAAGATCCTAAAAAAGATATATCAATTTATATAAACTCACCCGGAGGATCGGTTACGGCTGGTTTGGCTATAATGGACACAATGAACCATATTAAAAATGACATTTCCACTGTTGCTATCGGTATGGCTGCCTCTATGGGAGCCCACATTTTAGCATCTGGCACAAAGGGTAAAAGATTTGCGCTTTCAAATACTCAAGTTATGATTCATCAACCTTGGGGAGGTGGTATAGAAGGAAAAGTCTCTGACATTGAAATTACAGTTAAAAGAGCGATGAAAGATAAAGAAAATTTAAATAAAATATTTGCGAAAAATACAGGACAACCTCTTTCAAAAGTTGAAAAGGATATGGATAGAGATTTTTGGATGGATTCAGAAGAAGCTAAAAAATACGGAATAATAGACAAAGTCTTATAATTCTTGTATACTTATAATTGTAAGGATAAAAAGTCTTTACAATATTTAATCAAATTTAATTTTTAAACTACTGTTTTTGGATGTTATCGGTTGGATGAATTTATTTTATGAATATTTAAATAAAATCTAAAACGGCGGTTTGCAAACCTATATGTCACTTAAAATAGTTTTGGCCCTACTTTCTGGGGCAACAGTTATAGGTGTGCTAGTCGGTTATTATTTAAGAGTTATTATATCTTTGGGAAAAAGAGGTTCTATGGAGCTTGAACTCAAGCAAATGGAACTTGCTGCTAAAAATAAAGAAAAGGAAATAATAAATGAAGCAGAAGAAAAAGCTGAAAAAATACTATCTGAGGCGCGCCTTGAAATAAAAGAGAAAGAGGAAAAAAATAAAAAAACAGAAGAAAGACTCATTAAAAAGGAGGAGTTTTTGGATAACAGACAGGTTGATATAGACAAAGAGGTCGAAATGATAAAAAATAAGGTTTCTGAAATAAAAAAGATCAGAGAAGATGCAGAGAGTTTACTTGAAGATAGGAAAAAAGAGCTTGAAAAAGTCGCTAACCTTTCAAAAGAACAAGCAAAGGAGGAAATTATGGAAACTGTTAAAAAGGAGTATGAGAATGATATTTTAACAAGGATAAATAAGTTAGAAAAATCAGGAGAAGAGAGATTTTTGAGAAAAGCACAAGATATACTTGCTACAACAATACAAAGACTTTCAAACTCTGTTTCTGCTGATATGTTAACTACTGCCGTCTCTATTCCATCTGATGAGATAAAAGGTAAGATTATCGGTAAAGAAGGTAGAAATATTAAAGCTTTTGAGAGAGTCACGGGAGTTGAGCTGATTATAGATGATACACCAGGATTTATTACAATATCATCATTTGATCCTGTTAGAAGACAGGTTGCTAAACTTGCTTTGGAAAAATTGATTGCTGATGGTAGGATTCAACCCGCAAAAATAGAGGAGATATATACAAAAGCAGAACAAGAGATAGGAAAAATAATAAAAGAAAAAGGAGAAGAGGCTGTTTATGAGTGTGGAATATTGAACCTTGATCCAAAACTTATATCAATAGTTGGAAGACTACATTTTAGAACAAGTTATGGTCAAAATGTTTTGGCTCATTCTATTGAAATGGCTCATATTGCTGGAATGTTGGCGCAAGAGCTTGGAGCAAATGTTTCTGTTGCAAAAGCTGGTGCCCTACTTCACGACATAGGTAAAGCTTTGGATCACGAAGTTTCTGGTACTCATGTTGAAATAGGAAGAAGAATTTTACAGAAATTTAATGTAGATGAAGCTGTTATAAAAGCTATGCAAGCTCATCACGAAGAATATCCTTATGAAACAGTTGAATCTATAATAGTTCAATGTGCCGATGCTATATCTGGTTCAAGACCAGGTGCCAGAAGAGATTCTGTTGAAAATTATCTAAAAAGACTTGCTGATTTGGAAGCGGTAGCAAATTCATTTAAGGGTGTTGAAAAAGCTTACGCCCTTCAAGCAGGAAGAGAGATAAGAGTTTTTGTAACACCAATAGAGGTTTCTGATTTGGAGGCTAAAAATATGGCTTTTGATATGGCTCGTAGGATCGAGGATGAACTAAAATATCCAGGAGAAATAAAAGTTACAGTCATCAGAGAAAACAGAGTTATTGAATATGCAAAATAAACCAGTGTTTGTCAATGGTTGTCAATAAAATAGCTTGATATATAATGATATTGTGGTAGATAAGTTTAATTATTAGCTTTTAACTTTTTTAAAATATGAATAAGGCATCAATCGTAGATGAGGTTCATAAAAAACTTGGTGGAACAAAAGTTCAAGCAGAAGAAGTTGTTGATTTGATCATCGATTCTGTTGTTGGAACTTTAAAGAAAGGAGGTGAAGTTTCTATTGCTGGTTTGGGAATCTTTTCAACTAAAACTAGGGCCGCTAGACAGGCTAGAAATCCTAGAACAGGAGAAATGGTAAATGTCCCAGCTATGAAAGTTCCAAAGTTTAGACCTGCAAAAGCTTTCAAAGAAGCTGTAAAGTAGTATT
>CAYLWA010000021.1:0-9026 GCA_964387335.1 uncultured Candidatus Saccharibacteria bacterium
TGGTATCTCTATACCAACGAGAGATTTTCCTGGAATCGGAGCTTCTATACGGATTGGGTGGGCGGCCAGGGCAAGTGAAAGGTCATTTTGTAAAGTTACTATTTTTGAGAGTTTGACACCTTCGGCAGGTTTCAGGGCGTATCTTGTTATAGAAGGCCCAACAGAAACTTCATCCATCTCCACATTTATACCAAAGTTTGCCAATGTTCTTTTTATAATATTTGAATTTGCTTTTATATCACCAACCCCTGGTTTACCTTTGTCTTTTTCCAAGAGTTCAAGTGGTGGAGGAACGAAGTCTTTTCCTGTAAGGGTCACTTTACCTAAAACCGGTTCAAAATCAGGTTTTTCTTTAACAGGCTCCTTCTCTTTTGGTTTGTCTTTGTTTGAATCCTTGTCATCTTCCATAAGAGCTTTTTTAGTTTCTGGATTTAGGATAATTTCTTTTTCTTGATCTTTTATCAGGTGAAGATTTTCGTTTTCATCAATTTGTTTACCAAAAATATTTTTAAAACTTATTTTAAGAGGTATATCAAACATCACCAAAAGTGAGATTAAAACTAATGCAAAAAGTATGATGACCGAGGCGTAAATATCAAAAAGGTTTGTTAAGGGTTTGGAAAATATTTGACCAATAATGCCACCTTTTCCGGTTCCGAAAGCTTTTTCTGTAAAGATGTTTAGTATTGAAAGAGAGGAGAGGAAAAATAACAGACCTCCAATACTGTGTGTTAAAGCCAACCTTTTTTTTAGTGAATTGAAAAACGAAACACTTAATATGAAAAATATTATAGGTATAAGCCAAAAACCATATCCAAAAAGTTTTTCAAAAATATTATATAAAACATCACCAACTTTTCCGGATTTACTAAAACCTGCTAATGTAAAGAATATCGCTAAAACAAAAAAACTTATAGCTAGTATTCCTTGAATTGTTTCTGTTTTTAAATAAGAATCACCAGAGTTTTTTTCATCAAGTAACGGATCTTCTTTTTTATCTTTTTTCTTTTTTGCCATATTAAATATAATAACATTTTTTATTTAAATCTTGCTAAAATACACACTGTTGGCGTATAATGGACATCAAATGACTTTTTAATAACTTCAAGATTTTATTGGACTTTAAAGGTCATTACTAAAAGGACATATAAATATAATGGACATAGTAAATAAAGACATAGGACAAAATAAAAATAATCAAGGAAATGTTATAAAAGACAGTTCTAAAAATAGCTATAATGTTGATTTTTTTGGTGATGACCAGTCTTTTATATTTATATACAAAAAGACAGAAAAATTAGCAACAGCGCTTTATATGGTTACAAATCTTTTTGGAGATTCTGAACCAATGAAGTGGACACTAAGATCAAAAGTTTCAAGTCTTTTATCTTTTGTTTTAAGTTTTAAAGATATTTTAAAATTTAGAGAAGAAGAA
Source organism: uncultured Candidatus Saccharibacteria bacterium (assembly GCA_964387335.1). GTDB lineage: Bacteria > Patescibacteriota > Minisyncoccia > Phycocordibacterales > DATDWN01 > CAYXZA01. Next base: position 1,436 of record CAYLWA010000021.1, read on the forward strand.
TTTTTGAATATTTTAAAAACAAATGTTTTGGAGATAGTGTCTCTTCTTGAAATCTCAAACTTTTCTGGGCTAGTTTCAGATATGAATTTTAGAATACTGAAAGACGAGTTTCTAAACCTTATTAACTTTGCAAGTTCTCTTGAAAAAACAGATAACTCAAATGTAAAACTTGGACTAAGAAAAAACTTTTTTGATGTCTTTGTGGATAAAAATAAAGTAGATCAAAATACAAATTTTAATGATAAAAGACAGTATATTTCAGACCCGCAAATCAAAGACACCCAATCCCAAAACTCTCAAAATACTGAACTCACAAAGAAGTCTAATAGACAAAATACAATACTAAGTATCCTCTCAAAAAACGACAATATTACAATAGGAACTATAAGTCAATTTATAAAGGACTGTAGTGAAAAGACAATCCAAAGAGAGCTTATAAATCTAATAGACAGGGGTTTGGTCAAAAAGACAGGAGAAAGGAGATGGAGCAGGTATTCACTGGTTAAAAACTAACTATTTGTAGACACATAGGATTTTATTGACTTTTTGCTCATTTTTTGAGATACTTTATAGGTGGTTTAAGTCTATAAAAATAGCTATTTTTATATGGTTTATCCACAGACATTTTTTTGTGCAGACTTATGTTTGCATATATAATAAATGCAATGCGTAAGCGATGTTTTACGCATAAGTTAGTAAAGATTAGATTTTTCAGTTTTGATAGAACTTTGACAACAAAATAGAGAGACAACTTCTAAACAAAAAGAAGTTATAAATTTTACAGAAATCCTTATTCTTTTATGTCAGGATATTTCAGAAATTCAGTCCAAATTCTTGCTAGCTAACTTTTGTTTGGTCGGTTTATAGAAGGTTAATTTAAAAGTTAATTTTCTTATAAAGCAAACAAGAGATTTAGTGATGATATAGAGCATAAAAACTTTATATTAAATTTAAAAGGTTATTAATTAATTTATCAGTTCAACACGAATTTAAATTAGAAATTTTAAAAGTAAAAAATTTGAATTTGTGAGTTACATATATATATGAATAAAAAAATATTAGCAAAGATTTCAGCTGTTTTAGTTGGCGTTGCTATGGTCTTGTCTTTTGTTGTAACACCAGTTACAGCAGATGCTCAAACTGCACAATGTTATACTTTCAGTTCAAATCTAACTGTTGGTAGCAGAGGAACAGATGTTATGAATCTTCAAAAGACTCTTAACATGTCATCTGACACTCAAGTTGCTACAACAGGAGCTGGATCAATAGGTAATGAAACAACTTACTTTGGTCAAGCTACAAAAGCTGCTGTTATGAAATTCCAAACAAAATACGGAATCTCTCCAGTCGCTGGTTTTGTTGGCCCTATAACAAGAGCTAAACTTAACTCAATGTGTTCAGGTGGTACTACAACAGGTGGTACAACTACAGGAGGAACAACTACAACAGGTGGAGCACTTACAGTTTCTTCAGCTTCTCAACCTGCAAATGGTTTAGCTCCTGAAGGTGCATCAAGGTTACCTTTTACTACATTTACACTTACAGCAGGTTCTGCTGATGTAACAGTTAACTCTGTTACAGTAGAAAGAGTTGGTCTTGCGCAGGATGCTGTTTTTGCAGGTGTTGTTCTTCTAAATTCAGACGGAACACAAATCGGTATAGCTAAAACTTTGAATTCTGACCACAGAGCAATGATAGGTGAACCTTTCGTTGTTAAGGCTGGTACTTCAAAGACAGTTACTGTTGCAGGTAACATGGCAAGCTCATTGGCTTCATACGCGGGTCAAGTTGCTGGTCTAAATGTTGTTGCAGTTAACACTTCAGCAACAGTTGGAGGTTCTCTTCCAATAATGGGTGCTATGCACACAATAAACGGAACACTAGGACTTGGTTCAGTTACAATGAACATATCTTCATTTGATCCAAACACTACACAAACAAAAGAGATTGGAACAACAGGATATAAATTTGCAGGTGTTCGTGTTACAGCTGGTTCAGTTGAAAAAGTAAAGATTCAATCTATAAGATGGAATCAATCTGGTTCAGCTTCATCAAACGACCTAGCTAATGTTGTGGTTTATGTTGATGGAACAGCTTATCCAACAACAGTTTCTGCTGATGGTAAATACTATTCAGCAAACTTAGGAAGCGGTATTTCACTTGACAAGGGTGCTTCAAAAGATATCTACATACAAGGTGATATCGTTGGAACAGGTGCAGCTGGAAGAACAATCAAGTTTGATATCTACAAAAAAACAGACTTGTATCTATCTGGTGAGACATACGGTTATGGTATAACTCCTCCAGCTGGTGCAGGAACTGCTTCAGATTCATCTTCAGAGTTCACAGCTTCAACACCATGGTTTGACGGTTCAAAAGTTACTGTTTCAGCAGGTTCTGTAACAACAATACAGAAAGCAAACTCTGTTGCTGCTGCAAACATAGCTGTTAATGTTCCTAACCAAGTTCTTGGTGGATTCCAAGCAGATATAAAGGGTGAACCTATATCAGTTCAAAGTATGGTTTACTACTTTAACTATTCTGCTGGTGTAGCTGCTTCTTCTTACCTTCTAACAAACGTATCACTTGTTGATGCAAATGGTGCTGTTGTTGCTGGTCCAGTTGACGCTACAAACGTAGGTGGTGTTGCTCAAAAAGTAACATTTACAGATACTGTAACATTCCCTGTTGGTCAAAAGACATATACTCTAAAAGGTAAAATCCCTTCTGGCGTATCAAACAACACAACAATTACAGCTTCTACAACACCTTCATCTAACTGGTCAAACATAACTGGTCAGACAACAGGAAATACAATCAGTCTTTCTGGAAACGGAGTATTCTCAATGAATACAATGACTGTTAAATCAGCTGCTCTTGCTATCTCAGTTGCTACAACACCTTCTGCTCAAACAGTGGTTGCTGGTGGTTCAGCTAGAGAGTTTGCAAGATATCAGTTCGATGCTTCACAATCAGGAGAGGATGTTAGATTCTCAACTCTTCCTTTGAAAGTTACTTACTCAGGAAGTGCTGCTAACATGCTTAACTCTTGTCAATTGTTCGATGGTTCAACAGCTTTGAACACAGGTTCAAATGTTGTTAATCCAACAGCTGCTCAAACTTCAGGTGGTGATGTTACATTTACACTTGATCAAGCTCTTACAATATCAAAAGGTACTGTAAAGACTATCAATCTAAAATGTAATATATCTTCAAGTGCTACAACTTCAGCGACTTACGCTTGGGGTATTCAAGCTTCACCTTCTATATCTGTAACAGGTATTACATCATCAAATGATGTAACAGAAACTGTTTCAGCTTCAGCTGGTCAAACACAAACAGTTGGAAATGGTTACTTGGTAGTAACTACTGACGCATCAAGTCCTTCATATACGGTCTCTGCTGCTAACACAACTGGTAATACAGTAGGTGTTTACAAATTCAGAGCTTACAATGAAGGTGTTAACCTAAACAAACTAGGTTTGAAACTAACTAACTCAGCTTCATCTTCTGCTTCTGACTTGATTCAAGTCACAGTATGGGATGGATCAACACAAGTTGGTTCAGTAGTGTTTACTGGTTCAAATACAGTTGCTACAACTTCATTTGCTACACCAGTTTCACTTCCAAAAGATACAGACAAAGTTCTTACAATCAAGGTTGATTTTGCTGCTATTGGAACTTCACAACCTGGTACACAAGGTCACTTGATCGCAGTTGATATAAACGGATCTGATACAACAGGTACAGAAGGTACAGGTACAGATTCAGGTTCAACTATCAACTTAGCAACTTCAAACTCATCTGCTTCAACAGCAGTTTCAGGTGTAAGATTGTTCAAATCATACCCTACATTTACTAAAGTATCTGTTCCTACAAATACTCTAAACAATGGTGAGCAATCACTTTTGAGATTTAAGGTAACAGCTTCTTCAGCAGGAGATGTTGGTATATATAAATATACACTTAGAGTTGCTACAACAACAGCTACAGTTACAGGTGTTAACATAAGAGCATACACAGATTCATCATTCTCAACTCCAGTTTCTGGATTGTCATCTGATGGTTCTATGCTTTCATCAAACCTTGCTGGTACAGCTTGGGCTTCATCTTCAACAGATCTTGAAGTCTTCGCTCAAACATCTGCAGGAGCTACAACAACAGTTCAAGTTCCAGCTGGTGCAACAAGATACTTTGATGTAGTTGGTACTGTATCTGGTGCTGCTACAGGAGCGTCTGTTCAAACTCAAGTTCAAGGTGATGGTTCATATCCTTCACTTCCTGGATTTATGGGTAACGGACTTTCAATCAACAACGACTCAAATAACGACTTTATCTGGTCACCAAATGCTACAACTACTTCAGTTTACGCAAACAATGACTGGACAAATGGTTATGGTCTAGTTGGTCTTCCTGCTTCAAATATGTCAGCTGAAGTTCTTTCAAAATAATACCTAGTATTAGTTTGAAAGCTTGGCTTTCATAAACAAAAACCACCCGAAAGGGTGGTTTTTGTATTGAAAAAAAAGCTCTTTGATATATAATAACTGTATGGAAAATAAAAAATATATTTTGATTTGGGGCGTTGTCTTTGTTCTACTTGTTTCTTATCTTGTATCTTTGAAATATTCAAAAAGAACTGATCCTGTTAAAACAAACGATCAAAAAGAAACTGTTATTGATTTGGGAAATGGTTTAAAGGCTGTTGGAAAAGGTGATTTTAAGGTGGAGGAGGTAGCTACGAAAGTTGTCTTTCCAGATTTGACTAAACCTGTAAATTTTTCTTCTGGTTTAGATGAACAAACAAAACAAATTATCAAATCAAAAATAGATGAAGTTAAAGCTTCTCTTTTAAAAGATAATACTACTATTTCTAAATGGATGGATTTGGGAATGTATTATAAGATCGCCGGAGATTTTGCTGGGGCTTCTGTTTATTGGAAATTTGTTTTAAGTCAGTCTCCAAAAGATTTGGTTACTCTTTTAAATCTGGCAGATTTGTATAGCTATCATTTAAAAGATGTTAATACAGGCATAGGTTATTACAAGGAAGCAATCAAGGATTATCCAAAAAGCGCAGAAATATATATAAAACTTGCCGATGTTTATAAAACAATATTTTTAGATAATGTAAAAGCTGTTTCTGTGCTGGATCAAGGTTTATCTTTGATGCCTGATAATCAAATGCTTCTTTCTGCTAAATCAGCAATAAAATAAAATGAGAGATTATATTGATGAAAAATTTTGGAAAATGTTCTTCGGTTTTATATCAATAGTTGCTCTTTCTATTTTGTTTATTTTAGTTGCCAAAACTGCTGATCTAAAAATGACATCAAAAACCGCAAATGTAGTAAATCATAATCCATAGTTATGAGATATTTAGTTTTACTTTTTTTATTTTTACCACAAATAATTTTTGCCCAAGTTGAAAAATTTGTCTTTACGACTGATGTCCAAAGCATAAAAACAAACACCCTATCTAGTCCTTTGACGATCCAATCCCAAGATTCTCTTGGAAATCCAAAACCAGTATCAGAGACTTTTGATATAGAGTTTAAATCATCTTCAAATAGCGGTCTATTTTTAAATAGCTCAGAAAATCCTGTAAGTAGCACAATGTCTAAAAATACCACCAATAGAACTTTTTATTACAAAGATTTAAATGAGGGTCTCTATACATTGAGTGTAACCGCAAAAGGCAGGGAAAGTGGAAAAGTTTTTGAAGCGAGTCAGAAAATTACAGTAAGCAACGGTGTTATTGAAGAAAGTAATCAAAATAATATTTCAAGTGACAAAGAGGTTAAAAATGAAGAAGTTAAGAAAATAAAAATCAAAAGTATTAAAGATAAAACTGTTTCTGTTGGAAATCAGGTTTTATTTAAAGCGGATGTTTCTGATGATAAATACACTAGGATTGTTTGGAATTTTGGGGATGGTGTAGTTTCCGAAGGATCTGTTGTTTCTCATATATATAGGTTTGAAGGATATTATCAGGTTTTAGTTAAAGCTATAAATTCATCAGATGAAGATGTCTATAAATTTAAAGTCTTGGTAAAAAAACCAACAGTTTCCATTTCATCTTTTCCTTACGGTGTTTTGATTGAAAATAATTCAGACGGTGAATTGTTTTTAGATAACTGGCAATTAACAAACGGTTTATCATATTTTAATTTTCCAGAAAATTCAGTTATTTCCCCGGAAACCAAAATTATTTTTCCAAAAGAGGTTACTGGTATATATGGTGATAAAGTTGTTTTGAAAGATAATTTAGGACAAGTGGTAGCTGATTTTCATTTATCGGATATTAAAAAAATTGAAATTTCACAAGAAAAAATAAAAGAGAAAGAGTTCTCTAAACCAAAAGAGGAAATAAGTAGTAAAGAAATCAAAGTTACTCAAATAAAAACAAAAAATATTGAAGTCTCGAACAAAGCGTCAACTTCACCAAAAGAAAATAACAAAGGAGCTAGTGCCAAAGATGTTATTTTGTATAAAGCCGAAGTCAAAAAAAGTTTTTTAGATGGTTTTCTAAACTGGTTTAAGGTTTTTTAAGTTATGTTTACTTTTCTGTGTTTTTATGTATAATGATAATTAAGTGGTCAAAGACAGTAGGCATTTAAGTCCTACCGAGACAGTTAGCTTTTTGACCCGTGGGTCGATTTTTTAAAAAATTTAATTTAAAATTAAATGGCTATTTCAAAAGAAAAAAAGGGGTCAATCTTGGAAAATCTAAATAAGATAATAAAAGAATCTTTATCTGTTGTTTTGGTTAATTTTAGAGGTCTTACTGTTTCTGATTCAAAAGGTATCAGAAGAGCTCTTATGGAAAAAGGGATAGGTTTTTTAGTTGCTAAAAATACTTTAACTAAAAAAGCTTTATCATCTTCTTCTGCAACAGGGCAAATGCCAGATTTTTCAGGGGAGACTGCTTTGGTTTTTGGAAAAGATATACTTTCTCCGGCACAGGAGATATATAACTTTCAAAAAAAGTTAAATGAAAAAATAACGATTGTTGGTGGAATATTTGATGGCAAGTTTATGAACAAAGAAGAGATGACAGTTGTGGCTAATATCCCAGGTGTTAAAACTCTACAAGCTCAATTTGTTAATATTATAAATTCACCAATATCTGGTTTTGTTGTGGCGCTTAACGCTATTGCAAACAAAAAAGAAAATTAAAAATTTAATCATTAATTATTATAAAAAATATGGATGAGAAAAAAGTAGTAGAAACTCCTGCAAAATTTAAAGACATTGTTGAATCTATTGAGAAAATGTCTGTTATAGATTTGCACGAGCTTGTTAAACATTTAGAAGAAAAATTTGGTGTTTCCGCTCAAGCTGTGGCTGTCGCTACTCCTTCTGCTTCTGGTGCATCATCTTCGGCTGATGAAAAAACATCTTTCAATGTTGAACTTACTGATAGTGGAGCAAACAAGATAGGTGTTATCAAAGCTGTAAAAGATGCTCTAGGTCTTGGACTTAAAGAAGCTAAGGATCTAGTTGATAACGTTCCATCAGTTCTAAAAACAGATATGAAAAAAGAGGATGCGGACAATTTAAAGAAACAACTAGAAGAAGCTGGCGCAAA
>CAYLWA010000022.1:0-8966 GCA_964387335.1 uncultured Candidatus Saccharibacteria bacterium
AATACCTTAACAACTCTTCATTTATTTTATATAATCTATATTTAATAATTAACAAAATACAGTTTTCGTATCAAATAACATAACAATGAAAAACGCACAAACGAAAATACTGTATATAATTCTAACAGTTATCATACTTGTAACCTCTTATCTTCTTATTGGACAAATATTGAAAATAGTAAAAGAGAAAAGAGAAGAAATCATCTTAGCCCAAAAAGAGAAAGAAAGGATTCAAAAAGAGCAATTTGAAAAAGAAAGACTTGAAAAGGAAAAACAACTAAAACTAGCAAAGTTTTTGCAGGAAAACACTCTAGCTATAAAGTTTGATAACTCCAAAATTCCAACAGAAGGCAAAGCTATACTTGCAGATTTGGACGAAATGAAATTAACCTTAATAGAAAATGGTTCGGTTTTTAAAGAATATAATATTGCTGCCAAAGGCCAAGAAAATTCAAGATATGAAACACCTATTGGAAAATATCAAATTGATTTAAAAGAAGAAAAACATTATATACCCTCTCGTGATATATATATGCCATATAGTTTACATTTTTTTGGTAACTTCTTTATACACGGTATGCCGTATTACAGGAAAACTAAAAAGGAACTATTTAATGGTCCTTCCGGAGGTTGCATCAGACTTAAGACAAGTGATTCAAAAGAGGTCTTTGAATTTGTTGAAAAAAATACACCACTTTTTATAATCGAAGAGACAAATAACAAAGATTTAACTGATATTGAAAAGTTACAAAATGTTTTTTCTAATGTAAACAAATCAACATTGAATATAAATGCAAATTCATATCTTGTGGCAGATATAGAGACAGGGCTTATCTTTGATCAAAAAAACTATCAAAACAAAGAGTCTATTTTTTCACTAAGCAAACTAATGACTGTTATACTAATAGACCATCTTTTTAGAGACGATCATCAAATCATTATTGATTCATACATAAACGACATTAGGACTATTAGTAAATCCGTAAAAACTGGTGACACATTTACAGTTACAGAACTGCTATACCCTTTAATCTTGGAGCAAGATGACCTGACAGCATATTCCATAAGCACCTCAATCGGTTCAAAATTTTTCTCAAACTTAATGAACGAAAAAGCGAAAGCTATAAATATGGAAAATACTTATTTCTCTGATCCAGCGGGTATGGATGAGTCAAACATTTCTACATCAAAGGATATGTTTTATCTCTTGAAAAATATCTATAATAAAAATAAATATAGCTTAAAACTTACAACTAAAAAAGAATACTCACTTGATAGTTCTGATGGTCATTCTGCATACAATTGGACTAATGAAACTCTAAAAGATAATGGGTATGTTCTGTATTATAAAGATAAAAATATAAAAGATGACAACCAAACTTCATCAGCTGTTGTTATAACCAACATCTATATGAACAGTAAAAAAACACCAGTAGCTATAATAGTTTTAAATTCTAGCAGTACAGATGAGGATATAGAAAATCTTATTAAATATACAGAGGATAATTTCAAAACCTTCTAATTTCCCCAGCCGCTAAAATCTGATAAAATTATTTTATGAAAAATAAAAGTCAGCTATATTCAGGAATAATTTGGATCATATCAGCAATAGCACTTGCAATTTATGGTTTTTTGATTTTTTTTGAAGCAAAAGTTTGGAAAATAGAAGATCTTATAAATTTCCTATCATCAATTGATAAAAATTATATTTACCTTTCAGCTTTTATTTCTGTGTTTATAGAGGGATTGTATATTATTGGAAATTTTTTTCCAGGAGCCAGTCTGGTTATGATATCAGCAATTATATCGGGGGCGAGTGGATACATTATTTTATTTAAAACACTGATATTAATATTTATTGGTTGGAATATTGCAGGTATTATAAATATTTATATAGCAAATATTTATAGAAATAAAATTATAAAACTGAAACATTCTGAAGAATATAGTGTAAAAGATAATATACTAACTACATGGTTCCCATCTTTCAGATCAAGCTATGAAGTTGCACAAATTATAGAAGGAGGACATATTATGAAAGTTTATATATCTTCAATAAAAGTTAGATTTTTGGCAACGTTATTTGTTGGAATGTTAGCACTCATCATTCCATTAATACTTGATATTAATCAAGGTTCTTTTGATCGTGAAAGTATTTTTAGTATCTTTATAGTCTTTTGTATTAATCTTATTGTTGGTATTAAAAAAATTAAGAAATATTTAAATTAAAAAAAATTATTTTATAGGTAGTGTAAACCAAAATTTTGTCCCTTGACCTAAACCAGCAGACTCAAATTTTATATCTCCACCATGTTTATTTAAAATATTCCTAGACATAAACAAAGCAAGTCCCGTTCCCTCTGTTTCTGTTTGTAAAGCATTTTGACCCCTAAAAAACTTATCAAACATCTTATCTATATCCTCCTTTGCAATACCAATACCAAAATCTTTTACAGACCAATAAAGTCTGCGTCCATCATTTTTTATATCTATCAAAACTTCTGATCCTTTGTTGCTATAAATAACCGCATTTTCACATAAAGACTGGATAACAAAAGAAATATTTTTTCTATAACCTTTTGTTAAAACATTTTGATCTGAATTGAAAATAATTTTTACATCTTTTTCCTCTGCTAATTTTTTAACACCATCTAAAACTTCCAAAGTTAACTCTTTTAAATCTATTTTACTAGACTCGTAATTTTCTGATTGTGATTCTAGGTTTATAACATCTAAAAGTTTGTTTATAAGATCAACTAATCTGTCATTTGCTTCTTTTAAACTGACACCTAGGGACTTAAACTCTTCTTCCGTCTTTGCATCCATCATACCATTTGCAATATAACCTATATGTGTAAGTGGGGTTCTAAGTTTGTGAGCAGCTACTGTTATAAACTCTTGTTTTATTTTATCTGCTTTCCTGTTGTTTTCTAAAAACAAATAAACAATGTAAACAGCCAAAAGCCCTGCAACAACAGGCAGAAACCAATTTGGAAATCCTAACTCTTTTACAAAATAATCATTTGTAACTCCTATACTACCAATACTCCAAGAAATTATACCGACAAGTAAAGCTGTATAAAATATTTTTTTGACGACAATAAAAGCATCGAAAAGTCCATGACGAACCATTGCATACGCCATTATAAAAGGATAGATAATTATCAAAAAATTACTCCAAGGGTAAATAGGAAAACCATAAACAACTGAAAAGTCATGAAGTCCGCCTATATAACCAACGCAAGAAGCAAAAATGAAATATTTGATTTGCTTCTGTCTTTCAACTGGCATATTTTTAGAATCTTTGTAAAGTTTACTGTGGCTATAACCTGTCATTACAAACCACCACAAAGTCAGTATATAAAAAGTTATACCCGGTGTTGCGTAGTAGATTGATCCAAAAGCCACCCTAACACTTGGTATGTAAAATTCAGTAAAGGCAGATAGAGCTAATATAAAAGTTATGATATAAGCAAAAATAAGTCTATTTTTCTCTTTCCATGGAGCGTAAAGATATGCAAAATGATAAAACAAGACAGGCATCCAGATTATTCCCAAACCCATAGCAAGTCTCCAATAGATTAAAGCTTTTTGAGGATCATCTGTTGTTCCTATAAATATTCCAAAAACACCCCAAAAAGTAAGTGACACTGAATATATAAACCATAACCTATTTGTCCACTCTTTTCTATTTTGCCAAAATACAAAAAAACCTAACGGAAAAACAGTTGCAACAATGAGTATTGAAGATAGAACAAAAGGTGTCATATAGAAAGTATTTCTTTTACTTTGTTAACAACTTCAAGCGGAGAAACATTGGCTTTTATAATGTATTGAACAGCCCCATACTCTTTTGCTGTTTTTATATTTTCATCTGAAGACAAATTGCTGAAAACAATGACCGGAATTGAAGCTGTTCTACTATCACCTTTTATCTTTTTTAATAATTCTAAACCATTACCTTTTGGCAAAATAATATCCAAAAGAATAATATCAGGAATTTTTTTTTCTAGAAAAGACACCGCTTCATCTATGTCTCTTGCAAAATCAACAGAAAATTCGGAGTTTTCAAACTTCTTTACAACTGTATTTAATATAAATTTATCATCCTCTATAATCAAAACATTTTTCATATACTAATATTTTATCAACCAAAGAAAATAAGGTCAAACTAAGCTATTGCCAGTTTATGGCAGACAAACCTTTTTTTCGCAAAAAATTATTGGTTTTACTGAAATGTTTACAACCCAAAAAACCAGAAACTGAAAAAGGTGAAGGGTGGGCAGACTCTAAAATCAGATGTTTATCTTTATCTATAATATTTTTTTTACTTTTAGCAAAATTGCCCCAAAGAATAAAAACAATATTTTCTTTTTTATCAGAAACACTTTTAATAATCTCGTCTGTAAAAACTTCCCAACCTAAACCTTTGTGTGAAGCTGGAGAATTTTTTACAACAGTTAAGGTTGAGTTTAAAAGTAGAACCCCTTGCTTTGCCCACCTAGACAGATCCCCACTTTTTAGTGTTTTAATATTTAAATCAGTTTCTATTTCTTTAAAAATATTACAGAGAGATGGCGGGATTTTGATATTATCAGGAACAGAAAAGCACAAACCATCTGCTTGTCCGTCATTGTGATACGGATCTTGACCGACTATCACAACTTTGACCTCGTCAAAGGGACACAGATCCATTGCTCTAAAAATATTTTTAGGATGAGGGTAAATTTTTTTTGATAAATATTCTCTTTTAATAAAATCAGATAATTTTAAAAAATAAGGCATTTCAAACTGCCTTTTAAGAATTTTAAACCAAGACGGATTTAGTTTTATTTCGTTAGTCACAGGCATAATAAGATTATATCAAAATATTTATTTTATTTGTTAATATAAATATATGAAAAAAATATTGATTTTTATTTTAAGCTTACTGCCAATAACTACAAATGCCCATGTAAAATGGTTTGTAGATCAGGGTCAAAAAGACACAATAACAACTCCCCCATTTTATTATATAGGGTCAAAAGAAGTTTTACTTTGGGCTATCATTTCTATATTTATTGTTATTGTTTTTAGTGTTCTTGATAAAATAATCAAAGAACCAAAAAAAATAGTAGAGTTTGCAAAAAAACACCAAAGTCAAATAATCAGAGCTAGTCAATTTGTCTTTGGACTTTTCCTCCTTACCGTCACTGTTATTTGGAAAATAATACTTATTCCAAATTTTGAAATAAACTCAACTTTTAGCTACACACTTTCTGTATTGCAAATATTAGCCGGTTTACTCTTTATCTTTAATATAAAAGTTAGATTTGGAGGACTTCTAGTTTTGATTCTTTACTTCTCATTATTTTTTGTAGATAAAACCGCCCTACTTGAAAATATAATCCTACCAGCAATGGCTCTATTTATAGTAATAAAAAATTCAAAACAAAATTCTTGGTTTTATAAATTTGATAAATACGCTCTGGAACTTGTAAGAGTTTGTACAGGAATCTCACTTATTGTTTTGGCATTTACAGAAAAATTGGCACATCCAGAATTAAGCTTAATGTTTTTGCAAAATCACAAATGGAACTTTATGCAAACACTTTTTCATATAAATTCTTTTAATAATAATCTGTTTGTATTAAGTGTTGGTTTTGCCGAAATGATATTTGGAATCATATTTATACTTGGATATTTAACCAGAATAAACACGGCTGTTATAGCCATCTTTTTTGCGACATCAGTAACGACAATGTTTTTACAATTTGGGAAATGGGAAGTTGAAGATTTGGTAGTCTATTCTGTTGCTATACTTTTTATCTTTTTTGGAAGCGGAATAAAGAAATTTTTCCACTTTAAAGAAATGAAAGAAAACTATTTTTGATAAATGTCAATTTGATATTTAAGTACTTAAAACCTACAATTTAAGTATGGATACAGAAAATCCCCTTTCAAAATACATTCGCATTTTAGACCATCACAAAAAAGGGCTTCAAAAACTCGGTATTTTTAAAGTGAAAGATTTACTCTACCACTTCCCTGTAAGATATGGTGACACATCAGAAGTAAAAATGATAGAAAACCTAAAACAAGGTGAAGATGCTGTTATTTACGGAAAAATAACAGGACTTAAAACCAGCAAAGCGTATATAAAAAAGATACCAATGTCCGAAGCGAAGATAAGCGACGAGACAGGATCAGTAAAAATAGTTTGGTTTAATCAGGCATACATTGCCAAAATGATAAAAGAAAATTCTCTTGTTAGAGTTTGTGGCAAGGTTTCTGAAAGAAAAGGTTTAATATATTTTTCAAATCCAAAAATAGAAATGGTTTCTTCTGTTCCAATAGGTGTCGGACAAAGTCTTTTTGGCAATACAAGAGATGACCATCACCTGTACCCTATCTACAATGAGAGCAAAGGTCTTAGCTCACAATGGATTTATCAAAATATAATAAAAATTTTTAATACAGGTTTTTTAGAAAAAATAGTAGATCCGATTCCAAAAGAAATATTGGACAAATACAACTTACCAACACTCAAATCAGCACTTATTTGGATACACACACCAAAAAAGGAAAGTGATGCTGTTATGGCAAGAAAGAGATTTGCCTTTGAAGAAATATTTTTTATACAACTACAAAAACAATTAGATAAACAAAAATGGCAAGAAAATAATGCTTTTAAAATTGAAACAAATAAAAAAGAATTCAAAGAAAAGATGGAAACATTTATAAAAGATTTCCCGTTTTCACCAACAAATGCTCAAAAAAATGCCATAAACCAGATATTTTATGATTTTTCAAAAAACTACCCAATGGCCAGACTTTTAGAGGGAGATGTCGGATCCGGAAAAACAGCAGTAGCCTCAGCTATAAGCTTTGCCATCGCCACATCTTGCACAAAAGAAAGTGAAAACCAAAATCTTCAAGTTGCATATATGGCACCAACAGAAATACTAGCGACTCAAATCTTTGAAACTTTTATAAATTTCTTTAAGCACAACAAAATATCAATAGGTCTTTTAACTGGCTCTGGTGCTAGAAAATTCCCAGCAAAAACCAAAAATAAAAACGGTGAAGAAACTTTCACTAAAATATCCAAAGCTCAACTTAAAAAATGGATAAGCGATGGCTCCATAAAAGTATTGATAGGGACACACGCGCTCATTCAAAAAACAGTTGAATTTAAAAACTTGGCACTTTGTATAATAGATGAACAACATCGTTTTGGCACAGCCCAAAGGCAAAAACTTGCAACAAAAGGAGAACAAACACCTCACCTATTATCTATGACTGCAACACCTATACCGAGAAGTTTGTCGCTTACACTTTTTGGAGATTTGGATCTTTCGGTTTTAGATGAGCTTCCAAAAGGCAGACTTCCAGTTATAACAGAAATAGTTAGCCCCGAAAATAGAAAAAATGTTTATGAAAAAATAAAACAAGAGATGCGATCTGGAAGACAGCTTTATGTTATATGTCCGAGAATAGATGAGCCAGATCCAAACCTTGAAAAAGCAATACTGGCAAAATCTGTAACAGAAGAAGCTAAAAGACTACAAAATGAAGTTTTTACAGATTTTAAAGTATCACTGATCCACGGAGCAATGACACCAAAAGAGAAGGAAGATATAATGAATGATTTTTTAAATAAAAAAAGTGATGTTTTGGTGGCAACATCTGTTATAGAGGTTGGAGTAAATGTTCCAAACGCAACAATGATAATAATAGAAGGCGCCGAAAGGTTCGGACTCTCCCAACTTCATCAACTACGAGGCAGAGTTCAACGAAGTAGCTACCAACCGTATTGTTTTATATTTACAGAAAGTAAAAGTGTAAAAACAGTAGAGAGACTTAAAGCAATAAAAACAGCAAAAAATGGTTTTGAACTAGCGGAGTTTGATTTGAAACAAAGAGGTGCTGGAATGCTCTATACAGGTAAACAATGGGGTGTTTCTGATATAGCAATGGAAGCCCTTAAAAATATAAAGATGGTAGAGTTTGCAAGAGAAGAAGCTAAAAATATAATAGAAAAAGATTCTGAATTAAAAAAATATCCCTTACTTAGAGAAGAGCTTAATATAAGGGAAAATAAAATCCATTTTGAGTAAAACTAATTTTATGGTATCTTAACATTTTAAAGATATGCAAAAATATTTGAAAATATTTTTTAATGTATTGGTTTATATATTTGCCATAATTGGTTTTGCTTTTTTGTCTATGTTTTTTGCAATAAAATGGGGTTTTACAAATACAGAAGGTGTTATAGATAACCAAAGAGAGAATTTTATAGAAAATACCAGTAAAATAAATACTTCTTCTACTACCCCGCAAATATATATCTGGTCTAAGAGTGAGGATTGGCGGGTTATAAAAGATGCTGTTTTAAAAGATAGAGCAGTCCTAGAAAGAGCTGGTATTGTGTCAGGAGTAAAACCAAGACTTATATTTGCAAATTTGGCAGTT
This sequence comes from uncultured Candidatus Saccharibacteria bacterium, assembly GCA_964387335.1. Taxonomy (GTDB): domain Bacteria; phylum Patescibacteriota; class Minisyncoccia; order Phycocordibacterales; family DATDWN01; genus CAYXZA01. Next base: position 8,455 of record CAYLWA010000022.1, read on the forward strand.
GAACAACTTCGCCTTTTTAACTCGGACAGAGAATCATTTAAAAAATTTTTTGAACCTTTAAAAATACTAGGAAGTCAAACAAAATTTTCATGGGGCGTTATGGGTATGAAAGAAGAAACCGCAAAAGAAGTTGAGCAAAATCTAAAAGATAAAAATTCTATTTATTATTTAGGGGAAAGTTTTGAAAACTTACTTGATTTTAAAACAAATACTATAGAAAAAGAAAGGTTTATAAAAATGACAGATCAGCATAACCATTTTGGCAGTTACCTCTACGCTGGACTTTTCCTAAAACAAATACAAACACAATGGAGAAAATCTGGATTCCCTATTGATGATAGAGCTGATATACTCGCAACCATCTATAACATAGGTTTTAGAAATTCAAAACCAAATGAAAATCCAAGATCTGGTGGTGCGGAAATAGAAATAGAAGGCGTAAAATACAGCTTTGGAAAACTGGCCGAGGAGATCTATAATTCAGACGAGCTTATAGAAGAAATGTCGAGGTA
>CAYLWA010000023.1:0-8226 GCA_964387335.1 uncultured Candidatus Saccharibacteria bacterium
TGTAATCTAAATTAAACATAAGAGGTATTCTAACAAATATACACAAAAAAGCAAGACTTTTAATTACCCTTTCCTCCTACTATATCTTTATATGCTCTAGCAAAGAGAACTGAATTGTTTTTATGTGGTGGGATGTAGAACTTAGCCAAACGATTACCAGAAATCTTAAATTCAATATTTGGCCACAGATTTACCCAATCTATTCCTTGACCAGAAAGAAGATGCTCATTTATAGAGTAAAGTATAGGATCATTTATGTCAGTTGTCCCTGTTTGTTGGGTTGATATAATACTAGCATTTGAAGAATCCTTAAAAACACTAACTATAGAGTTATAACCTCCACAAGAACCTAAAAATACTATCGATTGATCTTTTTGCATTTTTTCAATTGATCTATATTGATGATATACATGACCCCTATGTACAGAAACCTGGAAAGATAGCCCTAGTTTATCTATTTCTTTATCGCCCAATTCCTCTTTTGGAATATTTGCATATATTTCTATTTTTGAATACGGTGGTTCACTCTCTATTTTTATATAACTTTTAAAATATGTGATTTTCCATTTACTATTGTTTTTATATCTAGAAATAAAACTATAAAAAGATTTGATTCCATCATCATCATTATAGAAAAAGTATCTTTGTCTGTTTATACCACCAACAAAAAGTCTTTCTTTGGACACTTTATTTAAAACCGGTATATGAAAATCTTTTGCAAAGAAAGATACTTCTTTATTCATATTCGGATATGTATTTTCAAAATTTCTAAGAAGTAAACCATACAAGGCTTTTACCTCCTTAGACTTAGCTTTTTTAAAATTTACAAGCAACTTATTGGCAATATTTTTTGCAAGATTTTCATCTATGTTTTTTAAAATTAAAATATCAGCAATATTAATAGCTGATGACAAAGCATTTTCATTTTTATCTTCACCTAAACCATCTATAAACATAGAAATAGCCTTATCCCTTTCTGAAAAATTTAACATAGAAAAAATTTCTTGCAATTTACCATGTTGTATAGACCTGCCAAACATCTTTCTAAAATCCGAAATACCATTTTTATAAAAGACATCCAAAACATTTTCGCCAGATTCTTTTATTTTGTTTAACAAAAAATCAAGCATACCTCTAAAAGTTGACGGGTAACTTTCATCATAACCCCTTAAAATCAAAGTAAATATTTTATCTGTACTAAGTAAAGATAAATCTTTAAACCTTTGCTCATAAGGTAATTCATGATTTTCATTTAATTTTCTTACACACAAAAGAGAAAGGTCTTTAAATAAATACATTGACTGATCAGGTAATGATTTGTAAATATCAAAGAATAAACCAAATAAGCTGAAAATACTTGATGCTTGTTTTTTAAGTTCTTCAGAAGAAATGTCTTTATTATTTAATATAAAAATACAAACCCTAACTAAGATATCATTATTTTTTACCAAATCATAAACTGATTCAAGTTTTTGCAAATGAGGTAGATTATAATCTCTTAGTATATTAAAAATTCTTTCAAATTTAATACCATAATGAATAACATCTGTTGGAGGAAAATGTTCTTTAAAACAATTTAAGAGTATTGGTTTTAAATCTTCATCAGATAAAAAAGAAAATGCGCTAGAATAATCAACCAGAAAGGTAATTATATTTTTTTCATTTTTACCAGTCATCTGTCTTAAATAATTTAAAACCTTATCTTTACCATTTTTTAAATACATAATACTAATTAAATTAGATGATCCTATATCTAAGGTTTCTTTGTTGTAACATCTTTCTAAAGACTCGATGATATTTCTTTGAAAATTAGTATCAGACAAAGTTCCTTGAATTAAGGTTTGATTTAAAGGAAAATTAGTAAATATTTTATCAAGAAATTTATTTATCTTGTCATCTTTAAATGATCTTAGATAGGTATTTATATCAACAATTCTTGCTAAAAAATAATATCCCAATTCATCAGGACTATATTTTTTAAAAAATATTTCTAGGATTGATAAGCAGAATTTTGATTTCAGACCACTTAGACCTATTGCATAAATAACATTAAAAGCACTATCAATGTTTGAATTAAATAAATCCAATATTAATTTTTCAAAAGACTTATATTTTCCACTAAAAATTATAAGTTTACTCAATGGTTCACCGTCTAGCTTATTTATATATCTTTTTCTCTGATAGACAAGACGAGGTCTTGATATAGAAAATAAATTAATTAATTTTTTTTCAATGTTTGGATTATAGGGTAAACTATAAAATGGAAAATTTAATATATTTCCACCTAAAATGAATTCTTCTAAATACACTGAATGTTTTTCATATCTAAAATATATATCAGGATAATCATACATTATCCTATAATCTTCTTTACCTGATAAAACATATTTATCTAATTCCTTTTTACACTCATCTGAAACACCTGAAAGTCTATCAAAATTAGAAAGGATAAATTTATGTATAGGAACAACAGTGAGTTGTTTTTTAATAAAATCTAAAATTATATCTTTTGGCAGATCTAAAAAAGACTCAGCATTTAAATTTAAAAGATCTGAGTTTGGTAAATTTACTATCTTTTTCAAAAATTCATAACTACCATCTAGATGTTTATATAGATTAAAATTATTTATATAACCAGTGGAAAAATACAAATTATCACTAGTATTTTTAACAGACAAGAATAACTCCTTTACAATATTTTCATAATTAGGAAGGAATCTAAATGAATTTATACTTCCAAAATTTCTTATTTTATCTTTTAAAATAAATTTCTCTAATTCATTCCAAGTAAACGGATAATCTTCAAAAAAACTAAAATCCTCAATACTAATAGGTTTACCATTTTCTTCATAGAGAAATCGACCTCCATTAAATGATCTAATAAAATGATCTCTAAATTCCTTATACAAACTGGCTCTTAATGAAAGATCTATTATTCCATTTTTTGATAAAACTTTTTCAGCTAATTTATCTGAAAAAGATAATTCTTTAAAAGAATCCAAATCATAAAAAGTATTAAATGGACTAAACATTAATCTTTCACAATAATCTTCTTTGTTGGTTATAAATTTTTTTACACTCCTAAAATAAAACGAGTGATTAAATGAAAAATGAAAATTAAGCATTCTATATAATAGATCATTTATTTCTTCAACAGATAATATATTTGCTACCTGTTCTATATTTTCATATAAAAGTGTCGGATCATTTTTTGAACCAATTAATATCGCATCTACTTTATATGGAAAATCTCTAATATCTTCTAGGTTTTTAAGAATATGATCAAACCTATAATTACCCGAAAGCAAACCTTCTTGTGTAAATTTTCCAAAATAAATTTCCACTTCTTTTTCTTTTGTCTTTCTTGTAGAACTAGAAGTTAAAAATGTTTCGGTCAATAAAGTAGTTTTAGCTAAACTAGATAAAAAACCCCTCCTACTAATCCTTTTAGGTTTATTATCATCCCTATTGTCTAAATCTTGTGGTATTTTTTCCATAATTTAAACTATCTTATTTTTAGGTTCCTTGCCTTCCAAGAAATCTATTATATTTGAAGCCGCCATTTTAGCCATAGCGTTTCTGGCAGATATTGTTGAAGATGCTGTGTGAGGGGTCAAGACCACATTATCCAAAGACAAAAGTTTTTCTGTAATTTTCGGTTCAAACTCAAAAACATCAAGACCTGCCCCAGCTATTAGACCTGACTCTAAAACTGAAGCTAGGTCATTTTCATTTACAACAGGCCCTCTTGAAGTATTGACTAAATACGCTGTTTTTTTCATCAAAGAAAGTCTTTCTTTGTTGACAAGGTGCCTTGTATTTTCAGTCAAAGGAGTGTGAACGCTTACGATATCAGAAATCTTAAATACATCATCTGGATTTTCATAAAACACAGCCGACATTTCTTTCTCAAACTCTTCATTTCTAAAAACATCAAAATAAACAATATTCATACCAAAACCGTTTTTTAAAATTTTAGCTGTCTTTCTACCTATTCTACCAGCACCTAAAATACCAAAAGTTTTACCTTCAATCTCTGTTCCCAAAAGCAAAAGCGGGTTCCAACCATCATACTTACCAGCCCTTATAAACTTATCACCTTCACAAACCCTCTTTGTTAAAGAAAGTATCAGTGCAACTGTATGTTCAGCCACTTCTTCGGAAGTTGTTGGAGTATTTGTAATAGTTACACCAAAAGATTTAGCATCTTCAAGGTTTATATTATTAAAACCAACAGCGTAATTTGCGAAGATTTTAGCAGTCGGTACTGACTGAAAAACCTCTTTATCTATATGATCAGTTAAAAGTGACAAAACAGCATCATAAGGTTTTTGTTTTAGAAAATCTTTTAACTCTTCTTTTGTTAATACACCATCTTTTGGACTGACAAACACTTCAAAACCACTACTCTCCAACATTTCTTTTGCTACATCAGGTATTCTCCTTGTTATAAATACAGATTTTTTCATATTTTTTCTATTTCTTAAAATTATTCACTTAATTTGCCGTCAAAATCTTCTTCATTCTCCATCGCCTCTTGCTTTGTCTTTCTTTCTATGCCGTCTTTATGGTGTGCTGGAGAATATATAGTGTAAAATTTTAAATCACCGGTTCCTGTGTTTATAACATTATGAGTTGCACCAGCTGGCACAACAACAGCAAATCCATCTCTTACTTCATATTCGTTATCATTTATAATAACCTTACCTTCACCTCTATCAAATCTAAAAAACTGATCGTTAGACTCGTGTATTTCAGATCCTATCTCTTCGTTTGGAGCAAGAGACATCAAAACAAGTTGCATATGTTCACCTGTGTATAGGACTTTTCTAAAATAACTATTATTATTTGCTAGATATTCTATGTCATCACAATAACCTTTTTTCGCCATATTTTTTATGATTAAACTTACATTGATAATATAAAACCAAAAACAATAAACATTAAAAACTGATACCCTAACTGAATAAAAAATCTCATCAAAGATATCCTTCTTGAATCATTTGTCCACATAGAAGAACCTGCGAGAGTTGGCATAACAAATGCAAACCATAAAAGCAAAGCATTTTCTATACCGATCATAGTTCCAAAACCTTTTACATAAAAAGTAACCACATAAGCTTGCATAATAACCAATATAAATTGGATAAAATAAAGTCTCATTGATTCCCTTTGCTTCATTTTCTGCTCCTCTTCTGTTAAACCAGAAACACCTATAATCTCCATCCATTGTTTTTTAAACAAAAATCCATACCATACAGTTCCCAAAACCATCGCTAAAACGGCAGAAATGAGAACATTTAAATAATTTACATCTACCATAAAATTTATATTAAAATATTAAAAATAACTTACCTGTATTATACCATTTTGGTTTTTAAAATAACACCTTCTGATTTAAGTTTTGCCACCTTCAAATCATCGCCTCTATTGTATCTACCATAACCATCACTTCTTACAACTCTATGACAAGGAATATTTGGATCAAAATTTTTTTTAAGTATACTGCCAACCGCCCTAAAAGCCCTTGGACTTAAAGATAATTTAGCAACTTGTTTATATGTCAAAACTTGACCTTTTGGAATATTGGAAACAACTTCCAAGACCCTTTCTTTAAACTTTTTCATTTTTAATTTTAGAAATTTCTTCCAAAAGAGAAACTAGACTTTTTTCTATTTTTTCTAAACTTTTTTTATTATTATCTTTTTCTTCATCAACTGATTTATTCTCATCTTGAGAATCAGCAATTTCATCAACATCAGCGGCAATCTCATCAATTTCTTCAGAGATCTCTTCAACGTCGTGAGAAATCTCACCAACTTCATCGTGTATCTCTTCAATATCCTCTTCAACTTCAGCCAAACTTTCTGTGTTCTTGTTTACGGTCATCTGGATAAATATTGCCAAATATATAGCTTCAAGTGACACAACAGTAGTTAAAAACAGCAAAACAGTATCCAAATCAAAACCAAAAAATACCAAAGAAAAACAACCAATAAAAAATATTGTGTGAAAAACCAAAGACCATTTGGAGCCAACCCATTTTGTAAATTGTTTTTCTAACATATTTTAAGATTTTATTTTAACTATTAAACCCTTTAATAGATCAATGATGTCAATTTTGAAATAATAATTTAAAAATATAAACAGTATCAAAACTAGAAATATCGCAGAAACTGCACCTTTTTGAGATTCTTTCATAAGATATATATTATAAAAAATAAATAGTATTTGCAAAATTTAATTTGCATTTGGTAAATAAAGCATTGGATCAAGGTATGCTCTAACATCAGCTATTGGCAAAACTGCCTGTTTGCAAGATCTACTATTTACATATTTTTCAATCCTAACACCATCTGTTGCATAAAGCCCCAAGTGAAGATGTGCTCCTGTTGAGTAACCAGTATTGCCAGATAAACCAATAACATCGCCTGTTTTAACCTCTTGTCCAACATAAGCTTTTATAACAGAAAGATGAGCATAAATAGTAGATAAACCATTTGGATGTTTTATCATCACCCATCTACCAAAAGAATAACAATTTTTATAAACATCAGTATCACCTGTTCCGACAACAACACCGTAAAGCGAAGCTTTTACAGGAGTTCCTACTGAAGCTCTAAAATCCACACCATTGTGAGAACCAGAAACATACAGCCTTTTTGAAGCGTTTGTTTTTCCAAATTTTTGAGTTATATAAACATCATCAAGTGGCCAAGACAAGATACTACTCCTAGCTTTTGGCACAGAGGACGGATCCATTTCATATCTAAGTTTTGATTCATATTCAAATAACTCTTTTTCAAAAGCATCTTTTTGCGCCTGTTTTTCTGCTAAGATTTTTTTATACTGTGATTCTTTATTTTTAGTATCAACAAGAAGGCTATTCTTTTCATTTTTATTTTGCTCTATAAGTTTTTTCTTATCAGAAAGATCGACTTTTAAACTAGTCAACTTTTCTTTTTCTTTTTCTTTTTCCTCTTTATTTATGTTTAATTTTTGATTCAAATTTTTTAACTCCTCTTTTTTTAACCTAACCTGTCTTTGAAAATAATCAACATTATCTATTTCATTATAAAAATCCATAAATGTTTTATATGACAAAAAAGCTTCGACAAAAGAAGTGTCCTCTTTTTGTTTTAAACTATTTAGTAACTCTTTTAAAGCTTCTGAATTGGTTTTTATATCTTTTTGTGTCCTTTTTATTGTTTCCGAAATGTCTTCAAGTGTTAGATTTGTTTTATTTATTTTAACATTGGTTAGATTCAAATCTTTCTCCAATTTATTACCGGTAGTATCTAAAATCTTTATAGCATTCTTTAAAGAATTAGCCTCTTGTGAAGTTTTTACAATTTCTTTGTTATATGAAGAAATTTCATCTTCCAGTTTTTTGATCTGCGAACTAGTGTCATCTATTTTAGATTTTAAATCATTTACATTTTGAGCAAGACTAAAAAATGGCAATACAAACAACACTAAAAATAAAACATATTTATATAACATAAAATTTATATAAATTTATTGTAACATTTCTATCGCTTTATTTATACAAGAAATTGTCCTGTCTTTACCTATAATATGCATTACAACAAAAGGGTCAGGGCTCTTTTCAAGGCCAGTCAAACTAACACGAAGTGGCCAGAGAACTTGACCTTTACCTTCTTTTTCTGCGTATGGAAATACGGCTTCTTTTATTTTTTCTACTTCTTTAAAGGTTTCTTCATCCATCTTTTCAATCAAACTTAAAACCTCAACCAATCGTCTTTTAGTATCAACGGTATTTTCGCTTTTCCACAACAAAAGAAGTGGTTCGTATTTTGGAAAATCAAAAATATAAGAAAGTTCACCAGATAAAGCCATAGCAGAAACATCTAAACCTTTTTCTATATGATCAACTATTGTATGAGCTGATTTTAAAACCATCTCTTCTGAAAAATAAGGTAAACTTTTGATTTTCTCTGGAATGAAATCGGAAATAAAAGAAACCTTTTGACTATTTTTAAGTTTCCTTATATGTTCCCTGTTTATCCAATCAAGTTTTTTTTCGTCAAACAATGCTCCACCTTTTTGAATTCTATGAATATCAAAAATATTTATCAAATCTTCTTTTGTAAAAAGTTCTCTTTCATCAACAGGATGCCAACCCAAAAAAGCCAAAAAGTTAAATAAAGCTTCCGGCAGATACCCCTCCTTTTTATAATCTAAAATATCTTTAGCCCCATCTCT
>CAYLWA010000024.1:0-3814 GCA_964387335.1 uncultured Candidatus Saccharibacteria bacterium
AGTTTTTTGATATATAATATAGATATGAAATATGAAATAAAAAACCTTGAAAAGAAAGATTTCCCAAGACTTTTACTTCAAATTTCAGATCCTCCTAAAAAACTGAGAATTCAAGGAAGCTTTCCAAAATCCAAAAATATAAAATTTTTAACAGTTGTTGGTTCTAGGAAATATAGTCCTTACGGAAAAAGTGTTTGTGAATATTTAATAGAAGGTTTAAAAGGTTGTGATATTTGTATAATCTCCGGACTCGCTCTTGGCATAGACTCCATTGCTCATAAAAAGGCAATGGAAGTTGGTTTAAAAACAATAGCAGTTCCCGGATCAGGACTTTCTGATAAAAGTCTATATCCAAAAATTCATTTAAACCTAAGAAATGAGATACTTGAAAATGGAGGGTGCTTACTTTCTGAATTTGATGATAATTTTAATGCAACACCGTATAGCTTTCCACAAAGAAACAGGATAATGGCAGGACTTTCTGATGCGGTCTTAGTAATAGAAGCTGAACTTAAATCTGGGACACTCATTACTTCAAAATTTGCCACAGAATACAACAGAGATGTTTTGACTGTTCCACAGAATATTTTTTCCAAAACAGCAGAAGGGCCAAATATGCTGATAAAACTAGGAGCAACACCTGTAAGCAAACCGGAGGATATTTTAAATTCTTTTGGTATATATAAAGAAGAATTATTTAAAGAAAATAATAAAGATAAATACAAAGATTGTTCAACAGAAGAGGTGGAACTTTTGGAAATACTTGGACAACCAATGCAAAGAGAAGAAGTTATAAACAAACTACAAAAACCTGTTCACATAACACAAACTCTCATATCAATACTGGAAATAAAAGGTTTAATAAAAGAAGAAATGGGAATGTTGATGATAGTAAATTAAAAATAAAATTTGCAAAAAAATAGTTTTCAAGGGATAATAGCAATTAAATGTCTAAAAAATTACTTATAGTTGAATCACCCGCAAAAGCAAAGACCATTTCAAAATATTTGGATGGAAAATTTACCGTTGTAGCATCCGTCGGTCACATAAGAGATCTACCAAAATCAAATAAAAAAGCTGTTGATATAGAAAAAGGATTTGTTCCGCATTATGAAATTTCAAAAGGAAAAGAAAAAATAGTTGAGGATATAATAAAAAAATCTAAAACAGCAGACGAAGTCTTTTTAGCAACAGACCCCGACCGTGAAGGCGAAGCTATTGCTTGGCATATAAAAGAAGCCTGTCATCTTAAAAAACCAAAAAGGGTAGTTTTTCACGAAATTACAGAAGAGGCTGTAAAAGAAGCGGTGGAGCATCCTAGAAATATAGATGAAAACCTAAAAGAAGCTCAAGAAGCAAGAAGGGTTTTGGATCGTCTGGTTGGTTATGACTTATCTGGTGTAATATGGAAAAAGGTTAGATACGGACTTTCAGCAGGAAGGGTTCAGTCCCCAGCTCTTCGTATAATAATGGAGAGGGAAAGAGAAATTCGCGAATTCAAATCGCATCCTTTTTGGATAATCAAAGCTGGTTTGAAAAATAATCAAAAAGAAGATTTTGAAGTTTTATACGAAATAGAACCGACAGAGAAAAAAGAGGTTGAAAAAGTTTTAGAGGTGGCAAAGAAAGCCGGCCAAGAAAATAGATGGGTTGTAAAAGATATTAAAGAAACAGAAGTTAAAAAATCACCCAAAGCACCTTTTATAACATCAACGCTTCAACAAACAGCATCAACACGACTTGGTTTCTCTCCTGCTAAAACAATGTCTCTTGCTCAAAAACTTTATGAAGCAGGACACATAACATATATGAGAACTGATTCAACAAACCTCTCTAAAAATGCCTTGGGACAAATCGCCAATATTATAGAAAAAGAATTTGGAAAAGATTTTTTGCAATTTCATACATATAAAACAAAAAGTAAAAATGCTCAAGAAGCTCACGAAGCAATAAGACCAACACACCTAAATATTAAAAGAAGTGGTAAAAATAAAGATGAAGAGAGACTCTATGAACTTATTTGGCAAAGAACTGTCGCAAGTCAAATGAAAGACGCCAACACACTTAGAACCAAAATCATTGTCGAAGTTTCAAATGGTGGAATTTCTGATTTTTATGCAAACGGCACGAGAATTTTATATAAAGGTTTTATGCTGGCTGATAAAGATTCGATATCTGACGATGTTCACCTACCAAAAATGGGGGTTGGTGAAAAGTTACAGTTTGTAAACATAGAATCAGAAGAAAAACAAACGGAACCACCGAACAGATATTCAGAAGCTGGACTTGTAAAAGAGTTGGAAAAAAGAGGAATAGGGAGACCTTCAACTTATGCAAGCATATTGAAAACTATTGAAGAGAGAGGTTATGTTGAAAAAGTAAATAAAGCTTTGATACCAACTGATACTGGTGATGTCGTATCTACTTTTTTGGAAGAAAATTTTAAAGACTATATAAGTGACGATTTCACAGCAAAAATGGAAGATAAACTTGATCTTATTGCCGAAGGCAAAGAAACATATTTTGATACTTTAAATAATTTTTATAAACCATTTCTAAAAGAAATAAAACAAAAAAATAAACTTGAAAAAGCAACTAATCTAGGAGAAGCTGATCCAAAATTTAAGTGCCCAGAATGTAATAGCGGTATGGTTATTAAACTTGGTAAAAATGGAAAATTCTTATCTTGCAATAGATATCCAGACTGTGAAGGTGCACTAATGATAGACGGGACACTTATAAAAAAAGATGAACCTATTGGAATAGACCCAAACACAGGACTACCAATATTCGTTCTTGTCGGAAGATACGGACCTTATGTTCAACTGGGTAAAAAAGAAAAAGGTAGCAAAGAAAAACCAAAAATGGCAAGTATTCCAAAGGGTAAAAATTTGGAGGAGGTAAGTGTCAATGACGCTCTTAAATATCTTTCACTACCAAGAGAACTTGGTGAAAATCCTCAAAACGGAAAAACGATAACTGCAAATATTGGACGATTTGGCCCATACATAGTTTGCGATGGAGATTTTAGATCACTTAAAGAAGATGATGTTTATACGATAGATCTAAAAAGAGCAATAGAAATACTAAAAGAACCAAAAAAAACAAAGGGTGGTTTTAAGAAAAAACCTAGTAAAAAATAAGATTTTGTGGTATTCTATTTTTTAGATATGGTAAGGAAAATAATAAAGTTTTTATTAGTTTCTTTGTTAGCACTAAAATTTTTTTCAACATTTATACCTATAATGGTAACTACAATGTCATTTCTAATACCAATTGTAATAATTGGCGATTGGATAAACTCTAAATATGGAAAATGGAGTAATCATGTTGGAAAATAAAATAATAATTTTCATAAATAGAATTTTAACAATACTAGATATAAAAAATTGGTCTATCGTAGCAATCTTCATACTGTCAGTTTTCATAGCAGTTGCACTAATTGCAAACAGAAATAAAATCTTCGATTGGATAAAAAGAATATGAGACTCTTAGTGATTTTTATTTTAGTCGTAACAATATTTATACTTGGCTGTAAATTAATTTATGATCTTAGGAATGATCTGGATACAGAATAAGCGCAAAGCGCTTGTTTTTTTATTTTTTAAGCATAATATTAGAATATGGAAGAAAAAGTTGAATTAAAAGAACTCTTGGCTGTCATAAATGAAAAAAGTGAAAAAGATATAAATATAGTATCAAAGGCGTACGAATTTGCTCAAAAAGCTCATATAAAACAGGTAAGAAAAAGTGGCGAGCCGTATTTTAACCATCTTTTTGCCACAGCCAAGATATTGGCTCAAATAGGAATGAC
>CAYLWA010000024.1:3914-4985 GCA_964387335.1 uncultured Candidatus Saccharibacteria bacterium
ATGCGAACATTGGAATTCATACCAAAAGAAAAACAACAAAAAATAGCAAAAGAAACTCTTGAAATCTACGCTCCACTTGCTTACAGATTAGGAATTAGAAAATTAAACAGAGAACTTGAAGATATTTCATTTAAATATGTATATCCGGAAGAATACAAAAAAATAGAATCGCTCGTAAAATCAAAAAGGGATAATCTTGAAGATTTTTTGGAAAAATTCATAAAATCAGTTAAAAAAGAATTAGCAAAGAATAACATAACTGATTTTCAAACTGATTATAGAGTAAAAGGTCTATATTCCCTTTACAAAAAATTAAACAGAAAAGGAACTTCTTGGGAAAATATATATGACATACTGGCGATAAGAATTATAGTTCCAAGCGACATATCAGAGTGCTACAAAATACTTGGGATCATACATTCGGTATTTAAACCTATGCCCGGAAGAATAAAAGATTTTATAGCATTTCCAAAACCAAATGGATACAAATCCTTACACACAACCGTATTTACAGGAAACGGAGAAATAGTCGAAATTCAGATTAAAACAAAACAAATGCAACTTGAAGCTGAATACGGAGTAGCATCACATATGCTTTACAAAAAACAGACAGTTGAGGGGGTTAAAGTTGCCAAAAGCAATCCAGAGTTTGACTGGCTTAAAACAATAATCCCAAAAAATAATTCAAAAGCAGATATACCAAAATGGGTTAAAGAATTAGTTTTATACCAAACAGACGGAGATAATATTGATAGTTATATAAATGATGTTAAAAATGATTTTCTTGGAGAAAGGATTTTTATCTTTACACCAAAAGGTGATGTTTTGGATCTGCCAAAAGATTGCACGGTTATAGATTTTGCTTATGGTATACATTCTGACATAGGCGACCACACATCTGGCGCAAAAATAAATGGAAAATTTGTATCCATAGATACCACACTTTCAAACGGAGATGTTGTAGAAATTGTAACAAGGCCAAACTCAAAACCTACAAGAAAGTGGTTGGATTACGCCAAAACAACACTTGCAAAACGAAATATTAGAAATTTTATAGAAAAAAATAAATAA
>CAYLWA010000024.1:5085-6912 GCA_964387335.1 uncultured Candidatus Saccharibacteria bacterium
TATATACTAAAATTTTTGACAGAATAAAGATCCTCTTCTTCAGAATCAATCTCCTCTTTTGACCTATCATCCAATATAGAAATACCGGAATCTTTTATTTCTTCTTCAGAAGAGACAGAATTATCATCAGCGTTATTTTCTGTTTTATTTTGAGTGTTATTTATAGAACCACCATTTCCACTAACCAAATCTATTATATGTTTAAGATCATTTACACCAGAAAAAGTAATAGTTATTTTGCCGCCATCTGATTGATGCTGTTTCTCTATAATGACCCTTGCGCCAAGTTTCTCTGTAAGTTTATCTTCTATCTCCCTTGTCTCAATATCTAAAAATGATCCACGGAGTCTGGCTCTCTCAAAAGCAATCCTCCTTGCAATACCTTCTGCATCACGAACACTTATCCTACTTGTGATTATTTGTTTAAAAAGTGTTTCCTGTTCTTCTGGTTTATCAATCAGCATCAAAAGAGGTCTTGTGTGTCCTTCGGCTATTTTTCCGGATTTTAAAGCGTCCAATATTTCTGGTTTTAACTGCAAAATCCTGATAGTGTTAGTAACATATTCCCTACTCTTGCCAACTTTTTGAGCTATTGTTATGTGTTTAAAATGAAATTCATCTATAAGTCTCTTGAAAGCAAGTGCCCTGTCAACAGGATTAAGATCTTCTCTCTGTAAGTTTTCAATAATAGCAAGTTCAAGCTTCATTATATCACTATCATCTCCAGTTTTTATCAGGACAGGAACCTGCAAAAGACCGGCGAGTTTGGATGCTCGAAGTCTCCTTTCACCAGCAATAAGTTCATACTCCACCCCCATACCACCATCTTCTTTAGTAAATTCTTTTCTGGTTACAACAAGAGCTTGGAGAACACCATATTGACGAATAGAATCTGAAAGAGATTTCAGTTGAGCTTCATCAAATTCCCTTCTTGGCTGAAAAGGGTTTGGTTTTATCTTATCTACATCTACCCAAAAAATTGAATCTTGATAAAATTGTGACATAAATTTATTTTGTTTACACACAAATTTTATCAAAAATAAAATTTTAAAACAAATGTAAAATTGATTTTAGACATCTCTTAAATGCTCTTTTAATAAGAAAGCAAAACCGATGTGGCAAGTCAAATGATTGATTTTGGTGTAAAACTATTATACAATCAAACAAATGCCGGAGTGGTGGAATGGTAGACACGCACGACTCAAAATCGTGTCTCGCAAGGGGTGAGAGTTCAAGTCTCTCCTCCGGCACAAATACGAAGTTTTTTACAAAAAAATAAAAAAGGGATATTATTCCCTTCCAAATACTCTTATAAAATCAGATAGTAATATTAAATCATCTTTTCTTCTAACAACAATTTGATGAGAAAGGTTTGTAAAAAATCTTTTCGGGCTTACAATTCTTAAATAAATATAAGTCTTATAAAAAACAAACTTAGAAAATTTATCTATAATGAAATTTTTATTAAGTTCAATATTGTTACAAAATGATATTATTATTGCAGACAATACGATAGCTAAAAATATACTAAATACAATACTATTACTATTTGACATTCTGTATATTAAGTTATACTTTTTATAAGAAATGTCAAAGCCAAAGATATTAGTTATAGTTGGGCCAACAGCCGTAGGTAAGTCAGATATGGCCGTTTTTTTGGCGAAAAAATTTAAAGGTGAGGTCATTTCTGCTGATTCACGACAAGTTTACAAAGGACTTGATATTGGAACAGGAAAAATTACAAAAAAAGAAATGCAAAAAATCCCCCATTACCTGCTTGATGTTGAAGATCCAAAAAAAACATTTAACGCAGATAAATTTTTAAAA
>CAYLWA010000024.1:7012-8095 GCA_964387335.1 uncultured Candidatus Saccharibacteria bacterium
CCAAAAGAATTTGATTTTTTGAAAATCGGCCTTGATACAGAAAGTGATGAATTAAAAAGCAAGATAGAAACAAGACTTCAAAAAAGGTTTAAAAAGGGTTTAATAGGTGAGGTTAAAAAACTTCACCAAAAAGGACTTTCTTTTAAAAAGATGGATGAACTTGGACTTGAATACAGGTATGTTTCCAAATTTTTAAAGAAAGAAATTTCAAAAGAAGAAATGTTAAAAAAACTACAAACAGAGATATGGCACTACGCAAAAAGACAAAGAACTTGGTTTAAAAGAGATGGTGAAATAAAGTGGTTTAATCCAAATGAAAACCAGAAAATAGAAAAAGAGGTTTTAGAATTTTTGAAAAATTGATTATTTATTATTAAAATTCCAAAACAAAAAGCTCTTTAAAATAAGTTTTGTGTTTTTTAGAAAACACAAAAATTTCTTTCAAGTTGCATTTTTTAAATAATTCTCTTATTTTTTTACGTGAAAAATAACTTCCCCAATGCAACTCAACTTTCTGACCAATCGTTTTGTTAACAAAATAATCTCTTATATACAAATGAATCTTTTGGAAAAGATTATCATATGTTTCTTCTAAAATTATAATTCTGCCACTAGTAACTCTTAAAATTTCATCAAAATAAGAAGTATTTTTAGGGATATGATGTAATGTTAAAAGAATAATCGAAGTATCAAATGATTTATCTGGATACGGTATTGGAAAACCATTATATATCTCTACTTTATCCTTATTTATAGTATCTTCGTTTATTTCAATATCTAAGATAGTAAGATCTTTTGTTAGAGGTCTTATATTTTCTGAAAAACGTCCGAACCCATTACCTATTTTCAAAACTTTTCCCTTTAAAATAAATGGTGAAATTTTATCAAACCAATAACTTTCTTGTGACTCTATATATTTTTTTAAGTTATCATCTTTCATGCTTCTGCGGGCCCACGAGGAATCGAACCCCGACTAATGGTTTTGGAGACCATTGTTCTACCATTAAACTATAAGCCCTTATATTTAAAATATATCAAAAAATAGCCTTTTTGGCTATTTTTTGGAAATTACCTATTTCTTTG
>CAYLWA010000025.1:0-7309 GCA_964387335.1 uncultured Candidatus Saccharibacteria bacterium
ACGAGAGGACCGGGGTGAACTGACCTCTGGTGTGTCTGCTGTCCTGCCAAGGGCACCGCAGAGTAGCTAAGTCGGGAATGGATAAGCTCTGAAAGCATCTAAGAGCGAAGCCAACTTCAAGATTAGGAATCGTTTGAGGTCCGTGAGAGATGATCACGTGATAGGCACTAGGTGTAAGCACAGTAATGTGTTCAGCCGAGGTGTACTAATTAACCGATTCTATTAGGAAATTTGAGTAACCACTAGATACTTTTGTATCTTATATTACATTCTGTTATCTGCTATGATAAAGCAGAGGTTTAAATGTTATTAGTAACCGTGGTGGCTTGACGCGGTGGAAACACCTGTTCTCATTCCGAACACAGCAGTTAAGCGCCGTAGTGCCGATGATACTCGCAAGGGGAAAGTAGGTTGCTGCCACGATTAGTGATAACATTTTTTCTTTTATTTTATTTTTTCTGATATTATATATCTATGTTTTCTTGGTCTCAAAAAAGACAAATAATTTATTTTTCCATACCATTTTTTTTGTTTCTTTTGGTTTTGTCTTTTGTCTATTTTAGTTTTTTTTACAAACCAGCTACTTGTTTTGATGGTGTTAAAAATGGCAATGAAACAGGTATTGATTGCGGAGGATCTTGTTCTCTGATTTGTACAAATGATGCATTAAAACCAATAACCTTGTGGTCAAAAGCTTTTGCTGTCACAGATGATGTTTATAATCTAGTGGCTTTTGTCCAGAATCCAAATAGCAAATCAGAACTTGTAAATGCTAGTTATGTTTTCAGTGCCTATGATGCAAACAGTCTTTTGATTGGTAAAAGAGAAGGTCAAATATCTATACCAAAAAATAAAAAGATTGCTGTTTTTGAATCTGGTTTTAAATCTGAAAAGCCTATAAAAAGAGTGGATTTTGATTTTATAGATCCTTTGGTTTGGAAAAAAAATGAGAAGCCGGATATTGATTTTGTGATAGATAATAATCCTTTGGAAAATGAAAAAAAAGCTCCTAAAATATATGGAAATATATTAAGTAAAAAAGAGGACGCTTCAAATGTTGAACTGGTTGTTTTGGTTTATGATGCTAAAGGTAACGCTGTAGCTTCTTCAAAAACCATAGTAGATAATTTGAAAAAAGGCGTAAGAAATCAGTTTGTTTTTACTTGGCCAAGACCTTTTAATTTAGGAGAAGAAGCTTGTGAAATTCCAACGGCAACAATTTTGACCATAGATAGATCCGGAAGTATGCAGTCTATTTCAAAAGAACCACCAGAACCTTTAACTTCTGTTAAAAATGTTGCTAATAATTTTATAAGCAGATTAACACCTTCTGATCTTGTTGGAGTTGTTTCTTTTGCAAATACTGCTAGTTCTCCAGCTGATCAAAGTATGACATTTTCACTATCAGAAGCTAAAACTGCTGTTCTTAAAATATCTATTGCTTCAAGTACACCTCAAAATACAAATATAGCTGATGGTTTGTTCAGTTCTTTTTCTGTTTTGTATGCAAAAGAGGGAATTGAAAAATTTAGAAAAACTATAATACTTTTGACTGATGGAAAGCCAACTTTACCAACAGATCCTTCCGACAAAAACTATCCTTATGAATATGCAAAATCTATTGCATCGGATATTAAATCCGCCGGTGTTGGTATTTATACTATTGGTTTAGGAAGTGAAGTTGATGGGGAATTTTTAAAGCAAATAGCAACTGATGAAAAAAAATATTTCTTTGCTCCAAATGTCAGCTCTTTGGAAGATATATATAAACAAATATCTGCTTCTATTTGCAAAAGGAAACCGAATGTTATAGAAATAATTGCGAATACTAGATAATATTATGACTTTTGGATTTTTAAAAAAAATTGATTGGGTTTTAGTTTTTTCTATTTTACTTATATCATTTTTTGGTTTGCTTACAATGAACTCATTTTCTGCAAACAATGCTTTTTTTTCAAAACAGATACTCTGGCTTTCTATCTCTTTTATTGTAATGATTGTATCTAGTTTCTTTGATTGGAAATTTCTAAAAAAAACTGGTTTTGTAATGTTTTTATATGGTCTATCTGTCTTTTTATTATTATTTTTATTTATAGTTGGTTCTGTTTTTAAAGGTGCTCAAAGTTGGTTTGATTTGGGAGCGTTGTCTTTTCAACCAGTTGATTTTGCTAAACTTGCAACCATTATTTTGTTGGCAAAATATTTTTCAAGACGACATATTGAAATAGCAAATATTAAGCATATACTGGTTTCTGGATTTTATACATTTATAGTATTTTTATTGGTTTTCCTGCAACCTGATTTTGGTTCAGCAATAATTATTTTTTCTATTTGGTTGTGTCTTATATTTGTTTCCGGTATTTCAAAGAAGCATCTTTTGGGAGTTTTTTTGATAGGTCTTACTTGTTTTGGTTTTTTATGGCAATTTGTTTTTAAACCTTATCAAAAGGAAAGAATTGTGAATTTCGTAAATCCAATGGCTGATATAAGTGGTGGCGGATACAATGTTTACCAATCAACTATTGCCATCGGCTCCGGTCAGGTTTTTGGAAAAGGTATTGGTTTGGGTAGTCAATCAAAATTAAAATTTTTACCAGAATATCAAACCGATTTCATTTTTTCTGCTTTTGCTGAAGAATGGGGTTTTGTAGGAGTTATTATTATCTTCGTTTTATTTACAATTGTTTTAGTTAAAATTATCAGAATTAGTCTAAAAGGGGAAAGTAATTTTGAAATACTTTTTGGGGTCGGTATCTTTATTCTCCTATCAGTTCATATAACTATAAATATAGGTATGACCATAGGTTTACTGCCTGTTACAGGTAATACTTTACCTTTTATGAGTTATGGAGGTAGTCATTTGCTTAATGAATTTTTAGCAATAGGAATACTTATGGGGATGAATAGAAGAAGTAGATCTATCCATAAAGACATCGCCTCAAATGAAATAATTGGTTTATCTTGATTTGTATATTTCAACAGTTTTTTGCACTTGATCTTTGAGTGAAAAATCCCTAATTATTTTTTGGTATAAATTTAAGGACATTTTTTGTGATTCCTCTTTATTTAAAATAGCTTCTTTTATTGCTTTTTGTATCTGGTCTATTTTTTCTTTTTCAAAAACCATACCAGTTTTGTTATTTTCTATAAGGTCTGGGATACCACCAGCATCTGATGATATTATCGGTATTTGCGCAAGTCCAGCTTCAAGTAAAACGTATGGCAGACCTTCTTTGATTGATGGCAATAAAAACAAATCAAATCCTTTCACAACTTCTTTTATATCTTTATATCCAAGTAAAAAAACTTTATTTTGTAAGTTGTTTTCTTTTATATATTTTTGTAAATTTTGTTTTTCTTGACCATCTCCAAATATAATCCAATTTATTTTTTCTATTTTTGTTATAGCTTTTAGCCCATATATCAAACCTTTATTTTTATGAAGTTCAGCGACTGTTCCTATCCAAAAAAGATCTTTATTTATATTTTGGTTTAGTGACAAGATTGTTTCTCTTGCATTTTCTTTGCTGTTAAATATTGTCTCTGTGTCTATGCCGTTTGGTATATAGACTATTTTATCTTTCACACAAAGCATTTTTGATTGTTTTAAATCATATTTATTTATGACAATTGTTTTATCTGAGAATAAAATAAATATCCAAGACAAAAATTTAATTAGTTTTGTTTGTATAAAAGATCTTTTTTCATTGAAAGTAAAACCGTGCACTGTTGTTATTATTTTAGGAACATTTAAGAGTCTTCCAACAATAGAACCAATTAAAGAAGCTTTTGGGCTGTTTAAGTGTATTATATCTGGTTTTATACTTTTAATAATTTTATACATCAAAAAGAATGACTTTATTTCTGATAGGATATTTATATCCCTTTCCATTTTTTCTATTTGAAATGTTTTAACATTAAATTCTTTCATTTTTAAAGGTAGTTGTTCTCCTTTTCCTGATATCAAATAAATATCAAACATATTTTGATCCAAATTTTTGGCAATTTGGTATATATAGCTTGATGCCCCACCCCAAAAACCTTTGGTGATTATAAAGCAAATTTTAAGTCTTTTAGTCTCTTGCATATAGGCCAATTTTAACATATTATAGACTATAACTCTATATGACATTTTCAAGTAAAAAAGGTATAGCTATGCTTTTTATTGGTGATTTTATCATTTTCTTTTTCTCTCTCTTTCTAGCGCTTTTTATAAGGAATTCATCAAGATTTTCTATTGATCTGTTTATAACTCATCTTATCCCTTTTCTAATCATTTTTATTTTTTGGTTTCTGGTCTTTTATGTTGCTGGACTTTATGACAAACAAGTTCTTGTTATCAAATCAGAGTTGCCACAGCTTATTTTTCAAAGCCAAATTATAAACAGCGTTATTGCGGTCGTGTTTTTCTATTTCATACCAACTTTTGGTATTACACCAAAAACAATATTGTTTATCTATGTGGCAATTTCTTTTGTCTTTATTATCTGCTGGAGGATTTATGGAATGTATCTTTTGTTTTCAAAAGAAAAACAATTTGCTATCTTGATAGGGCAAGGGGAGGAAATGGATTCTTTAAAAGAGAGAGTTAATTCTGATTTTAGATACAATTTAAAATTTATATCATCAATTGATGTAAACTGTTTAGAGGCGATTGATGTCCAAGAAGAACTTGTTAGAAAGGTTTATTCTGACAATGTTAAATTTATTGTAATAGATCTTTCAAATGAAAAAATCGCTCCTATTTTACCTCATCTTTATAATTTAGTTTTTTCAAAGGTTAGGTTTGTGGATTACCATAAAATATTTGAAGATATATTTAACAAAATTCCGCTCTCACTCGTTAATTATAGTTGGTTTTTAGAAAATATATCTGTTTATCCAAAATTTACTTATGATTTTCTAAAAAGAATGATGGATATTGTTCTTTCTTTTGTGGTTTTTATACCATCCCTTGTTATTTATCCTTTTGTTTATTTAGCGATAAAACTAGATGACGGTGGTGAGATTTTTATAAAACAAGATAGGATAGGCCAGGGTGGTAAAATGATACAAATAATTAAATTCAGAACTATGGCTATAAATGATGGCGGAGAAGGTGAAGGTGATAGAAAATCTAAAATTACACCAATCGGCAGTTTTCTAAGAAAAACAAGAATAGATGAACTTCCACAGCTTTATAATGTTATTTGCGGAGATATGTCCCTTATAGGTCCGAGACCAGAGCTTCCTAACCTGGTTAAGCTTTATGAAAAGGAAATAAATTTTTATAATGTTAGGCACCTTATAAAACCAGGGCTTTCCGGTTGGGCCCAAATATATCAAAAAGATCCACCAAAGTTTGCCACTGATTATAGTCAAACTAAAAACAAACTTTCTTATGATTTGTTTTATATAAAAAATAGATCTTTTATTTTGGATATAAAAATAGCTTTAAAAACAATTAAAATTCTTTTTTCAAGAAGTGGTATTTAGGTTAATTTGCAAAGACGGGTGTGTATTTTTTTCTTGTTTTTATTTTTTACTCTTATATAATTTATCTATATGAAAAAACTTTTTATTGTAATCTTGGCGGTTTTAATTTTAATTCTAGGTGGTTTCTATGTAACTAGATATAAAGGTAAAGAGGTTGTTAAACCAGAACCTACTGTTAAAATTGTTAAACAAAATGACCCTCCTTTTATGTTAAATTTTCCAAATGGACTTATACCAACAAAAGGTATTATAAATGTTGTAGACTCTTTTAGAGTTGAAGATAAAAATTCAATAACAGAGCAGTTTACTTACAAATATGTAACAAGTGATCCTGTTTCAAATGTTCAGTATTATTTTGATCAATATTTTATAAAAAATGGTTTCAAGCAAGGTTTTTTAAGATCTAATAAAGACTATTTTTCTATAAATGCCCAAAAAGACAAAGTCTCCGTCTCTGTTTATGGTGAAAAAAACAAAGGGGGCTCTGGAACTTTGGTGGAAATATCTGTCGTCAAATAATTAGAAAACGCCGAGAGTGTTCCTCATCGGCGATTTGACATTTTATCATTATTATTTTTTTCAATTCTTATTCTTGTGACTGTCTCTCGTTCGAAGACGGAAACAGACAGCCAATTTTCCTCTTCATCTACTACTTCAAACTCTGGGAGCTTTACTTGTAGCAAAGAAGAAGAAATAAAAATAATTTCACAAGAAATTCCATTTATCTTTACCTCTAAAAATTCCTCTAAACCTTTATACTCCAAATGTTCTTTTCCGTCTGGAGAAAGGTTTTCACCAGAGATAAAAAATTCGTCATTTGAAAATAATTTTCCATCTTCTCTGTTTGATGTCAGATAGTTTACCTTTGGAGGCAATACTTCCACAAAAACAGAGATCTCTTTTTCTTCACCATTTATAGCGATAAATTTTACTAGATATTTTGTGCTTACATATATACCAGTTGAAAAAACAAAACTTCTAGTATTTGAATTTGGGAAGATTGTCGTTGGTTTGAAACCATTTACATCTTCCGCAAAAACAGAAAATTTTCCAGGTATATTAGTCTCAATCTTAATTGTAAAATTTTCCCCAGGAGAAACTTTGATTTCAGGTTCTCCTTCAATAAGCTTCATTTCTACTGGAACAAATGGAAATTCTATCTCAACACCATTATTTACAGCACCTACGATGCCGTTTCTGGTAGAGAATATAACTTCCACTTTATTTTTTCCGTAAATATTTGCAGGCACATTAAATGAGATCTCATTTTTATTTGCCTTTAAACTCGGAGGTGTTATTCCTTCTGGAACAACGATCACTCCATTTATCATAACCTGAAAATTATATTCATTTAAATCAGGGAAAGCTCCTTTGATAAAGAGTCTCCCGTCTTTATTTTCAATATCTGATATGAAGTTTATGTTTCTTTTTACGATTTCTCCGTTTGAAATAAAATGAATTTCAAAAGTTTTTCTGTCGTAATACAGATCTCTTCCGATTATCCCAATATTATTTCCAAGATTTATTTTGTATGGTTTTCCATTGTCAATAAGATATATGGAATTATTATTTTGAACATCTTTTACCTCAAAAGGTCTGATTGTGGTAAAAGACACATCCTTTCCAGAAATGTTCGTAAAGAAAACTTCTGAAATAGCTAAGTAAAAAGGAAAGAATCTGCTTGAAAGCATCGTTTTCCCACTCTCAATATCTATTGTGAAAAGTGAGGGGTACATATTTCCCCATAAAATTCCATTTTTTCCATTATTTACACAGTTTTCACACTTGGTAATTGTGGTCGGGGTGGTAATCTGCTCCCCGTTATAGTTGTTTC
>CAYLWA010000026.1:0-7203 GCA_964387335.1 uncultured Candidatus Saccharibacteria bacterium
AACTGGCCGAGGAGATCTATAATTCAGACGAGCTTATAGAAGAAATGTCGAGGTAAAAACCCGTAATCTGTACGCGCAGAGGGATTTGAACCCCCGACCCAGCGAGTATAAGTCGCTTGCTCTACCAACTGAGCTATGCGCGTATTTTTTTATAATAACCTATTTTAAATATTTATACAATACATATGTTAATATAAACATCATGGAAAATAGTCAAAATACAAAACAATGGTTTAAAGCAAAAACATACGGCTGGGGTTGGTACCCTACCACTTGGCAAGGATGGGCTGTTATATTACTTTATACAATAGCAACCATTTTACATTTTATAAACATAGACAAGTTTTCCCACTCCGCAAGCGACACTTTAATAAACTTTCTACTACCATTTATTATAAACACCACTTTCTTGCTTATTATTTGTTTTATAAAAGGAGAAAAACCAGAGTGGCGATGGGGCGAAAAAAAATAAAAAACAGGAACTGTTGAGTCCTGAGGGTGCTCCCTTAATTTTATAAAGATAAAATTCATTTTATTTAAATTGTTAAGGCAAGAAAGATCAGTGTAATAAAACTTGTGACGTTTATTACACCATTTGTATAAACGATTACAACTATCTATCATAAAAAAATCATTTACATCCAAAGACTGACTTGAAATAAGTTCTTCAATTGATTTCATAATATCAAAACCATGACAATGTAAATAATCAAATGTTTTTAGTATTCTTGCGGAAGTTTTTTTATTCCGATACAAATACCCTAAAAGAGAAGTGAAATTTATACCCTTACTTTCAACATTAACCTCAATCAAAACTAAATCAAATTCATAACCATTACATTTTATAGTTTTCCAAACTTTCATTCTTTAATATTTATACCACAAAAAATATATTAAAAAAAATCGGGCGCTACCCGACAGAAAAAAATTTCTAAATTCTTTCAATTTTCTCCACAACAAGAGATCTAAGAATATAAAATTCTCCGCATTTTTTACAAATAAAAATTTTACCTTGTCTTTCTAGCTCTCCATTACAAATAGGATCAGGCTCTCCGCCTTTTGCATAAACATTCATACACATTTCACAACCAAGAGCGTTATTGTCAATATAAAGTTTTTTACCTTGGGTGTAAACGAAAATTCCTCTTACTAATCTGTGTCCACCACTACACAACAAACATTTTATTATTTTTTGTGTACAATTCATTCTAAAACTACAATACTACTTCTGGTGCTCAATGTCTAGTTTTTGTTTTGGAGTAACACCATGCGCTTTTAGAAGTTCTTCAAACTCTGCTCTCTCCATAGTTTCCACCTCCATTACTTTTTTGGCAATAGCGTCAAGTAAATTTTTATTATCTTTTATAGTTTTCTCTGCTTTTTCCATCGCTTCTTTCATTATTTTTGAAACCTCTGCATCTATTTCTGCTCCAACTTTTTCTGAAAAACCTTTTTCTTCTACGCCTCTACCAAACAAAACCTTACCACCTTGACCTTCTAGTGCAACTGGGCCAATACTTTCTGCCATACCGTATTTTGTAACCATATCACGAGCAAGAGCTGTTGAAACCTGCAAATCATTTGAAGGGCCAGTTGTTAGATCGTCAAACATCATCTTCTCTACAACATAACCACCAAGAGAAACACAAATATCATCCAAAAACTCCTTTTTTGATTGAAGCTTTCTGTCTTCTATTGGAAGTTTTAATACGTAACCAGCAGCTCTACCACGAGATATTATAGATATTTTATGGACAGGATCAGCATAAGGCAAAAGTGAAGCAAGAAGTGCATGTCCGGCTTCATGATAAGCTGTTATTTCTTTTTCTTTCTTAGAAAGGATGTGACTTTTTCTCTCTGGCCCAAGCATTACTTTTTCTATTGAACGAATAAGATCATATTGAGATATTTTCGTTCTATTTTCTCTTGCTGCCAAGATCGCTCCCTCATTCATAAGAGAATAAAGATCTGCACCAGAAAAACCAGGGGTTCTCTCTGCTATCACTTTTATATTTACATCTTCAGCAAAAGGTTTTTTTCTACTATGAACAGTAAGTATTGCTTCCCTATCATCCCTATCTGGGAGATCAAGCATAACCCTTCTGTCAAACCTTCCTGGACGGAGAAGTGCAGGGTCTAGGACATCTGGCCTGTTTGTCGCAGCCATAACTATTACTTTTTCATTTGGTTCAAAACCGTCCATTTCAACTAAAATCTGATTGAGTGTTTGCTCCCTCTCATCATTTCCTCCACCAACACCAGTCCCCCTCACCCTACCAACAGCATCTATCTCGTCCACAAAAATAATTGCAGGTGAACTTTTTTTAGCCATTAAAAATAAATCTCTAACTCTGCTCGCACCAACGCCAACAAACATCTCTACAAACTCGGAACCAGATATTGAAAAGAAAGCAACCCCTGCCTCACCAGCAACAGCACGAGCCAAAAGTGTTTTACCTGTTCCAGGGGCTCCCATAAGAAGTATTCCTTTTGGAATACGAGCGCCAATATCTAAAAACTTTTTAGGATTTTTTAAGAAATCAACTATTTCAGAAAGTTCTTCTTTCGCCTCTTTTGCACCAGCAACATCTTTAAAAGTAACTTTCTGACTTTTATCATTTGGATCTATCATCTTTGCTTTTGACTGACCAAAAGAGAACGCTTGCATACCAGCACCTTTCACTTGACGAGACATATACCAAATAAAAAGAAATATAAACAGTATTGGTGCAAAAAGTGGTATGAGGTTAGATGCCCAAAAAGCAAAACCTGAAGAATTTTTAACATCTATTTTTACATTTGAGATTTCTTCTGATTTAACACCGAGAGATTGTAAAGTTAAAGTTAAAGCTTCAGACTCTTCTTTTTTGGAGACTTTTTTATCACCATTTTGATAAAAAATATCCAAACTATCACCTTTAACTAAAATTTCTTTTATCTGACCAGCTTTTATATCATTTGAAACTTGGGATATAGGAATATCAAGTGTTTTTTCATTCTTTGATCCTATAAGGGAATATACGGCAGATAACACTAAAAAAATAACAAGCGTAGTGACAATATATTTTGAAAATGAAGGATTTTCTTCATTACCGTTTTTACCACCATCCCCTTTTATAATTATCTTTTTTATAATCTTCTCATCAATCAAATTTTTCTTGACGACAGGATTTTGATTTTTTTGATTATTGGATATTTTTTTACTTTTATCTTTCATAAGAGACATTATATAACAAAAATATTAAAAATAATATGTTTCATAAATAATATGTTATATAATGATAATATGTCTTTAGTTTCTAACAAAAAAGCATATTTTAACTATGAGATAACTGATAAAATACAGGCTGGTATAAAGCTTTTTGGGTATGAGGTCAAATCACTTAGAAATTCACAAGCCTCACTTGAAGGTAGTTATGTTACAATAAGGGGTAAGGAGGCGTTCATTTTAGGTATGTATATAAAACCATACCAAGAAAAAAACACTCCAAAAGAATACGACCCTTACAGAAATAGAAAACTCTTATTGAACAAAAAAGAGATAGAAACACTTGAAAAAGCTGAAAAAACCAAAGGATTGACAATAGTGCCTATTTCGGTGTATAATATAGGTAAGTTTTTAAAGGTAGAAATAGCAATCTGTAAAGGTAAAAAGAAGTTTGATAAAAGGGAGTCTTTAAAGAAAAGGGATTCCGAAAGATCAATTAGAGAAAACTTTAAAGTTCGTTGACATACAAAACCCCTCGCTATCTGCATATAATATTTGTATATAAATAGCGGGGATGTCAGGTTTTGACATAAAGAAGATTGGCTTTATGCATTATGGAGCTGTTGTAACTCCTAAAAAGGCAACAGAACTAAGTGCAAAGAATTCTCTTTCACAAGCAAAGATCGCTTCTCCATATTTTGGAGTAAATGACTTTGCTTTCGCTTACGCAAGAGCATAAAAACTTTTGTCTTCGCGAAAGTGCCAAGATTTTAACCTAAAAAGTTTTGGTTACTTATATAAATTAGGTCAGAACGGGAAATTTTCTCACTTCCCTGTTTTAAAAAATGAGAATAAGTCTGATGTTTTTTGTTTACTTTAAATCATCAGGTCCCAAAAACAAAGTAAACTATATAATGTAGAAATAAAACTCGATCCCTTTATACACGTGGTTTCAATACCACCATCTCCACCACCTTAAACAAAAACACCTTCTGGTGTTTTTGTTTTTATAAATTTGAAAAATAGTTTATTATAAAATAAAATATAAGTATGGAAATAAGCACTTATCATATTTTACTATTCACTCATCTTGTATCCCTGATTGTTGGTTTCGGAGCAGTTGTTGTCATAGATACCTGCGGACTTTTATGGATATTTAAAAAAATAAGCATATCCTTTATTACCAAAGTGGCAAAAATCACTCAACCGCTTATCTGGATGGGATGGAGTGGACTCGTCCTTTCCGGAATCCCCCTTTTAATTTTAAAAAGTTCTGTAAGCTCTATCACAACTATAAAACTTTTTGCTGTTATTATGCTTGGATTAAATGGAATATATCTTCATTTTATAAAAAAGAGTTTGTCTAAGATAAATCACCCTGAACATTTTCCCAAAATACTATCATTTAGAATAACACTGGCAACTTTTGTGTCACAAATATGCTGGTGGACTGCCATAATAATCGGCTTTTTAAACAATAAATTTAAGGCGAACGCTCCTGTAATAGACGAACCTTTTATGTATATAAAAGCATTTACAATTACAGTTTTGGTAGTCTTTTTAGCAGGAGAACTTATATTTAGAAACAAATATAAATAAACCTTGCTATTTTGGTGTTTTAGTGATATACTTTTACTAAATAATTATTATTTATAAACAAAGAATTGAGTAGCCAAAAATTAAGAATAAATCATCAAATCCAAGCAAGAGAGCTTAGGGTTATAACAGGAGAAGGTCAAAACTTGGGCGTTTTAACAAAAGAAGAGGCCCTAGACAAAGCAAGAGAGCTTAAACTTGACCTTATAGAGATATCTCCTAATGCAAACCCACCTATTGCAAAAATAATGGATTATGGTAAATTTGAATACACTGAAAACAAGAAGCTAAAGCAGTCTAAATCTAAGTCTAGAATTGCTGAAGTAAAGAGTTTGCAGGTTAAAGTGGGCACAGGAGATCATGATTTGGAGCTAAAAGCTAAAAAAACTAGTCTCTGGCTTAAAGATGGAGATAGGGTTAGAATAAACCTTTTCCTCCCAGGAAGAGCAAAATCTTTAGATGAAAATTTTTTGAGAGAAAGAATGGAAAGACTTTTGAAGCTAGTGTCTGTGGATTATAAGATATCAGACCCTATAAAAAAGGGGCCAAAAGGGCTAACAACAATGATAGAGAAAAAATAAAAAATATGAAAACAAACAAATCATACAGAAAAAGATTAAAGGTGACAAAATCCGGCAAAGTTTTATCAAGAAAAGTCGGACATAATCACTTTAATTCAAAAGAAAGCAGAAGAAGTCAACTTATCAAAAAAGGTAATAATAATTTTAACATGACAATGAAAGATAAGAGTAGATTTCTATCAAATATTAAATAAATAACATGACAAGAATAAAAAACGGAAAAACAAAACTAAAAGCAAGGAGAAATACCTTAAAAATGGTTAAGGGTTATAGATATGGCAGATCAACAAAGAAAAGACAAGCTTATGAAGCAATCTTTCACGCTGGAAACTACGCTTTTGCACACAGGAGAGACAAGAAAGGAACAGCTAGAAGACTTTGGAATGTAAACATTTCATACGCCTCTAAACCACTTGGTATTTCATATAGCAAACTAATAGGTGGCCTAAAAAAGAAAAACATAACAATAGACAGGAAAATTCTTTCAATACTATCAAAAGAATCTCCAAAAGTCTTTGAAAAAATAGTGGAAATGGCAAAATAGATTAAAAAACAACCTTAGGGTTGTTTTTTAATCTATTTGATATTCTGTATCTTTATCTGGAACTATCGCATTTACATCTAAATTATCTTTAATCTTTTGAACCAAAAAAGCTGATGATTTAAACTCCCCCATTACAACAAAGACTTTTCTTAAGGAATCTTTGGTATCAAAAACCAGCGATAATAAACCATCTGAATCTTTATGAGAAGAATAACCAGAGATACTTTCAATCTCGGCTTTAACTTCTATTTCTTGACCATCTATGACAATTTTTTTATTACCATCTTGAATTTTTCTACCCAAAGTTCCAACAGCCTGATAACCCATTAAAAGTATTATACTGTTTGGATCTGGCAAAAAATGTATTTCGTGAGAGACGATTCTGCCACCCTCTGACATTCCACTACCAGCAATGATTATCTTTGGGCCGGTTATATTTTTTATATTTTGAGAATCAAAAGCTTTTCTAACAATGTGAAGTTTTGGAAAAGAGAATATATCATCCCCTGATCTGATCTCTTCCTTTACACCCTTGTTGAAAAACTTATCAGATTTTTTGTAAATAGTGGTAATTTTAGTAGCAAGCGGTGAATCTAAAAATACGGGTACAGAAGGGACCAAGCCGTCTTCAATCATATTATTTATTTGATATAAAATAACCTGCGTCCTCTCTATCGAAAAAGCGGGTATAATGAGATTAAAAGAAGAATCAACTGCCCTCTTTACAATATCTATAAATTTCTGATCTCTTGTTTTTTTATCTTCATGATTCCTGTCTCCATAAACAGAATCCATAACCAAATAATCAGCGTCCTCTATCTTTTCTGTGTCCTCTAAAAGCGGTGATGGCGAATTACCAGAATCACCAGTAAAAACAAGTTTTCTTTTTTGACCATTTAAAGTAAAGGAAAATTCATACATAGCTGAACCCAATATGTGCCCAGCGTCTTTTAAAAAAACAGAAAAATTTGGAAAATTGTGAATAGTGTGATAATCCAAAACTTTCCATAAAGATAATGCTTTTATAACATCAGATTCTTTATACAAAGGTTTTAATCCTTCACTTTTTTGTTTGGAATCCATAACTTTTAAAGCGTCAGCAAACATAATCTCAGCTATCTGCATAGTCTCCTTTGTAGAATAAATGATTCCATTAAATCCCTCTGAAACAAGCTTTGGTATTCTACCTATATGATCCATATGGGAATGAGTGACAAATAAAAAATTTACATCTTTTGGATTGTATTTAAATTTTTCTCTATTTATTTGATCCG
>CAYLWA010000027.1:0-6712 GCA_964387335.1 uncultured Candidatus Saccharibacteria bacterium
TAATAACTGACATATGTAGATTATATTATAGTATATATAATAATAAAATGAAAGTTCTATAACTTTAAATTATTTGATATAAATTAAATAAATAATCTAATTAACAACATGAAACTTCATAATTTATTAAAAGATATAAAGATTGTAGAAAAATGGAACTACGCAAATATTGATATAAAATCAATACACTCAGATTCAAGAGAGGTTAAAGATCAATCGCTTTTTATAGCCATAAAAGGAGAAAAGCTTGATGGTAATGATTTTGTCGAAAAAGCTATAGAAAATAAAGCAAAAGTAATTGTATTTGAAGGTAAATATAAACCAAAAAATAACAATATTGTGTTTATAAAAGTCAAAGACAGTAGAGAGTCAGTCTCCATAATAGCTAGAAATTTTTACAGAAATCCATCATCTAAAATAAAACTTGTTGGTGTTACAGGAACAAATGGAAAAACTACAACAGCAACACTTTTGTTTAATCTGACTCAAAAGTTAGGTTATAAATCATCTTTAATCTCGACAATTGAAAACAAGATAAACAAACAAAGTTTTGAATCAAAAAACACCACCCCAGACGCAATATCGATAAACAAATTCCTTAACGAATCAATACTGAAAGGGTGCAAATTTACTTTTATGGAATGCTCATCTCACGCAATAGATCAAAAAAGAATTTTTGGTTTAAAATTTTCCGGAGCAATTTTCACCAATCTGACAAGGGATCATTTGGATTACCATAAAACTATGAAAAAATACGCTTTGGCTAAAAAAACTTTTTTTGATTCACTTGATAGTAAAGCTTTTGTGATAGTAAACAAAGATGATAAATATTCTGATTTTATGGTTTCAAACTGTAAGGCAAAAAAATATTTTTTCTCAATAGATAAAGAATCAAACTTTAAAGTAAAAATTTTGGAACAAAATATAAAAGGAATTAAAATAGCAATTAAAAATGATATTTTATCTTCTAAATTATTTGGAAAATATAATATATACAACTTAACAGGAATATATCTAACTTCCCTTTTATTAAAGATGCCGAAAAGCGCTTTAATAAAAGAAATATCTAAAATCTCTCCACCAAAAGGTAGGCTTGAATTTGTAAAACTTAAAAATGACATATACGGAATCGTTGATTACGCTCATACACCAGATGCTATGCTAAATGTTTTGAAAAACATTAGAGAAATAAAGAATTCTGACTCTAAAATAATTACAATTTTTGGTTGTGGCGGTGATCGTGATAAAACAAAAAGGCCAATAATGGGCCAAATAGCTGAAAAATTATCAGATGAGATTATAATTACATCTGATAATCCTAGAAGTGAAGATCCTAACTCTATTATAGAGGAAATATACAAAGGAGTTAAGGATAAAGAAGTTTTTAAAATTGAAGACAGGAAAAAGGCGATAGAAAAAGGTATTAGTTTGGCACGAAACGGAGATATTGTGATGGTTTTAGGAAAAGGTCATGAAAAATATCAAATATACAAGGACAGAACTGTTTATTTTTCAGACATAGATGTGTTAAAAAATAACAATGGATAAAAAAATATATCAAAATTATTTCAAAGGGAAAAAAATAACCATAATGGGTTTAGGTCTGTTAGGTAGGGGTATAGCTGTCACTAAACTCTTGGCAAAATCAGGAGCAAAACTAATAGTAACAGATCTTAAAACGGAAAAAGACTTAAAAAAGAGTCTGGCAAAACTAAAAGATTTTAAAATACAATACAGATTAGGAGAGCATAATATAAAAGATTTTGAAAACAGAGATTTAATTATAAAATCAGCAGGAGTGCCACTTGATTCTATTTACATAAAACACTCAATGGAGAGAAAGATTCCGGTTGAAATGGACGCTTCACTTTTCGTAAAAATAATAAGAAAAATATACAAAGAAGTCAAAATAATCGGGATCACAGGAACAAGAGGAAAATCCACAACAACTGCCCTTATTTACCATATATTAAATGAAAATAAGAAAAAAATAGGTTCTAATGTATTTTTAGGTGGAAATATGCGCAACAAATCAACGTTGCCAATACTAGAAAAAATTGAGAATAAAGATATCGTTGTTTTGGAGCTAGACTCTTGGCAATGCCAAGGATTTGGTGACAGTAAAATATCACCAGATATTTCTGTTTTTACAAGTTTTATGCCAGATCATATGAACTATTATAAAAATGATTTGGATAAATATTTGTTAGACAAATCATATATTTACAGATTCCAAAAAAAAGGAGATGTCTTTGTAACAAATAAAAATACTTATAAAATATTAAAAACTAAGCCAGTTTCTAAAACAATAATAGTAGACACAAAGACTATTAAAAAAATAAAATCACTAAAATTAAACATTTTTGGCGAACATAATATAAATAATGCATCTTTAGCCTTTGAAGTCCTCAAATGTTTCAACATGACAGAGGATGAAATAATAAGATCTATGCAGTCGTTTAAGGGTATTGAAGGGAGATGCCAAATACTCGATTTGAAAGGACAAATAGTTATAAATGATAACAATTCAACAACCCCCGAAGCTACACTTACAGCCATTAAATCCTGTAAAGATAAATATAAAAATCAAGAAATAACACTTATAGCTGGCGGTTCTGATAAAAATTTAAACCTCTTCTCAATCAAAAAAGGTTTAAATTATGTAAAAAATATAATTTTATTATCAGGGACAGGCACGGACAAATTGAAAATTTTAATAAAAAAACCATATACAATAGCAGATAACCTAAAAGATGCTGTTTATTTGGCACTAAACAAAAGCAATAAAAAAGGTATAATTTTATTTTCCCCAGGATTTGCTTCATTTGGGATGTTTAAAAATGAATATGACAGAAATGATCAATTTATAAAAATAATAAAAAAATTAAATGAAAGTAGATAGTTTAAAAAAAGTGTATTTTATAGGAATAGGCGGTATAGGAATATCAGCTGTTGCAAAAATGTTTTTTGACAAAGGAATAAAAGTTTTAGGTTCTGACAGTTCCAGTTCTATTGTAACTGATAAATTAAAAGAGTTTGGAATACAAATATACGACGAGCACAAAAAAGAAAACATAGACAGAGACGTTGATTTGGTAATATACACAGTGGCAATAAAAGAGGATAATCCCGAATTACTTCAAGCAAAAAACTTTGGAATTAAAACCTTAACTTATGCAGAATCACTAGGTCTCATATCAGAAAATATGGAAACCGTAGCTATTTCAGGAACACACGGAAAAACAACTACAACAGCGATGATAGCCAAAGTAATGATTGATAATAATTTTGACCCTACTGTTATAGTTGGATCATTGTTAAATAAAGAAAAAAGCAATCTTGTAGTTGGTAAAAGTAAGTATTTTATAGTAGAAGCTTGTGAATACAAAAGATCTTTTTTAAATCTCAACCCTAAAATACTGATTATAAACAATATAGATGAAGATCATTTAGACTATTATAAAGATTTAGAAGATATTAAAAGTGCTTTTAGAGAATTGGCGGAAAAAGTAAAAGATGATGGTTATGTTTTATACAATAGCAACGATAAAAATAGCTTGGAAGTGGTATCAAATTTAAAATGTAATTTAATTGATTATAGTAAATTTATTGATAACAACATAACCTTAAATGTGCCAGGTAAACACAATAAAAGCAATGCAGGGGTTGTTTTGGCACTTTCCGAAATTCTTCATATAGATAGAAATAAAACAATAAAATCATTATCTTCTTTTTCTGGAACTTGGAGAAGATCTGAATTTAAAGGAAAAACCAAAAATGGATGTATGTTATATGATGACTACGCCCACCACCCAAAAGAAGTTAGTTCGACTCTTTCTGGTTTCAGAGAGATATACAAAGATAAAAAAATAGTTGTTTTTTTCCAGCCTCATTTATTTAGCAGAACTAAAATATTATTTAAAGAATTTGGCAAGTGTTTTAGTGACTCAAACCTTGTTTATGTTTTACCAATATTTAAAGCAAGGGAAGATTTTGATCCGAGTATAAATTCAGAAATGCTCTCAGAAGAGATAAATAGAAACAAAACAGAATCTCTACCAATAGAAAATACAGAAAAAATAATTGAAATAATATCAAAACTTGATGAAAACCATATCTCTATAACAGTAGGAGCTGGTGATATATATAAAATATACGATGATCAAAAACTAAAACTACTTCTTCAAATCTAGTTTTTTTAGTAAAGAAGAGTATCTTTTTGGAGATTTCTTTTCTAGATATTTCATCATAGCCTTTCTATCTGAAACAATTTGCAAAAGTCCCCTTCTTGAATGGTTGTCTTTTGGATTTTTCTTTAAATGACTAGCAAGTTCATCTATTCTTTTTGTAAGAATAGAAACTTGAACCTCAGGAGAACCTGTGTCCTTGTCATGAATTTTAACTTTTTCTATTACCTTCGCTTTTTTAGTTTTCGTTAACATATTTTAAATGATAGCACAGCTAAGAGTAATTTGCAAGAGGTAAAACAGATGTCTATCCCACCAAAGCATAATTTCAGAGCGCGGATATTTTTCTGCTGAAAATCTCCTTACAGGAGCGGTACACCTTTCGCTTCTTAAAAGAAGCTCAAGGTCTTGCGAAGTGATAACATCACTTCTCACCTCGTGCTCAGTCGGTTTGCCTCGCAAGTCTCTAAAATTATCTTTGGTAGGATAGGTGTAGCAAAACATACCCCTCAATAGCCATTTTAAACATTTTGCGACATTTGATATGTGTAATATAATGATTACAAATGAATCTAAATGAGCTTAAAACCAGATTTTTAGAATATATAGAAATAGAAAAAGGCCGATCCCTCAAAACAGTCGAAAACTATGACAGATATTTAACTGTTTTTCTAAAACAAAGCGGTAAAAATAAACCTAGCGATATAACAGATGAAGTGATTAGAACTTTTAGACTATGGCTTAACAGACAGGTCACAGGAAACAACAGGAAAACTGGGCAAACAATGTCCAAAAAAACTCAAAATTACTACCTTATAGCCCTAAGAGCATTTTTAAAGTATCTAGCTCGTC
This sequence comes from uncultured Candidatus Saccharibacteria bacterium, assembly GCA_964387335.1. Lineage (GTDB taxonomy): Bacteria > Patescibacteriota > Minisyncoccia > Phycocordibacterales > DATDWN01 > CAYXZA01. Next base: position 5,040 of record CAYLWA010000027.1, read on the forward strand.
AAGAAGTCAAGAGTCTTCCAGCCGAAAGGATAGAGTTAGCAAAAACAACAGAGAGAAACCTTGACCTTATAACAAATGATGAACTTCAAAGGTTGCTAGATTCTCCAAAGTGCCAAGATGTAAATGGATATAGAGATAAAGCAATGCTGGAACTCTTATTCTCCACAGGTCTTCGTGTCTCTGAATTAGTTTCACTTGATAGAGATATTAACTTAAAAGCAGATGAGATTTCCATAAGAGGAAAAGGTGGTAAAGTTAGAGTTGTTTTTCTTTCGGAAACTGCCAAAAAATACGTTGCTGATTATTTAGACAAAAGAAAAGATCTTGATGATGCGTTATTTATACAATTTTCATCCAATTCAAAAAAAGATAACAAAAAAGACCTTAGGATTACAAAAAGATCAGTTGAAAGAATAGTTAAAAAATATGCGATAAAAGCAGGTATTTCTAAAAAAGTAACCCCTCATGTCATAAGGCACTGCTTTGCGACAGATCTACTATCAAATGGGGCTGATATTCGATCTGTTCAAACCTTGCTAGGTCACGCGAACATAAACACAACCCAAATATATACCCACGTAACAGACAAGCACCTAAGAGATGTTCACAAAAAATTCCATAGTAGATAAGAAAAACCGGCGCTATCGCGCCGTTTTTTTCACCTTATATTTTCCATTTTATTATTTTCTCTGGAATGGCGGCCACCCCAGTTTCAACTTTACAAGTCTCTCTGGCCCCAACATGGAGCCTTAGTTGTCTCAAACGGGCGGAGATTATTTTATTTTCCTCATTATTTAAATCTTTGGTTTGCCAGCATTCAAGAGCTTGGAGCAAAAACCGCTCCGCTCCTTCAATATCGATATTGGCAAAAAACGAATAGAGATGAAAGTCTCTTTCAATCTCTTGTCTCATCTGTCCTCCTAATCTCCTTTTTATAAAGTGTAAAGCCCCACACGCTTAAAATGATGAACCAAAAACATGCAAATTTGCGACCTTTAACCAAAGAATCAAGAGTACAAAAAATAGATAGACTTTCAAAAAATATCCAGATTATCATTCTGCAATAACTTTACATTATTTTCTATTTAATGTCAATATAATTTATATCGTTTATATGTTATATTATAAATATATTTATTTTAAATAATATATTTGACATAAATTATATTGACACTTTATGAAAAATAACAAAAACAAAGAAATTTTTAACTCTTGGAATGAAGACAAAAAATATATTCAGGAAAAAAATCGCCCTATTTATTTTAGAGAGGCTGAAATATGGTGGTGTAAACTCGGTATAAATCTTGGGGATGAACAAGACGGAAAAGGTAACAATTTTAGTAGACCAATACTTATTATTAAAAAATTTAATCAATTTATATTCCTAGCAGTTCCACTGTCGACTAAAATAAAAAACAGCAAATACTACATTTCTTTTGAAGGTTCTGATGCAAAAACAAGATCCGCAATCATTTCTCAAATCAGACTAATTAGTATAAAAAGGTTAACTGATAAAATAGGTTTTATAAATAAAGAAAAATTTAACCAAATCAAAAAAGCAATCAAAGATTTAATCTGATTGCTTTTTTGATTTTTTCCTGGCTCTTTCGAGCCAAAGCCCTAGGGCCATTTATAACTACATAATAACAAATCAAAAAAATATGTCAATGGAT
>CAYLWA010000028.1:0-6679 GCA_964387335.1 uncultured Candidatus Saccharibacteria bacterium
ATCTCAAGCATCCTATCAGCCAAAGTTGATTTGCCGTGATCTATATGGGCTATAATACTAAAATTTCTTATATTCTGCATAATAAGTAACATTTAACCATAAAAAGACTAAAAAACAAAGGGCTAATCTGTAACTTTTGGAATCTCTGATTTGTAAAATCTCCCAGAAAAAGATTTTAGAACTTCTTTAATTTCCCTATTTTTGAAAAGAAGCAAGACAATAACAAAAGAAAGGATTGCAAATAAAACAGCTGGGATGTTTAAAACCATCAAAGTAAATTTTGATGAAGATTGTAAAACAGATAGTTTGTAAGCAATAAGTCCAGAGACAAAAGATGCCAACAGTGTTTCTAAAAATGTTTTATAGATAGCTTTTAAATAACCTTTAAACTGCTTCGAAACCATTACAAGATAAATAAACCAAGATACAAAAGTTCCAAAGCTATAACCTATGGAAAGAGTTAATACTTTTATATTCTCAACTGATTTAATATTAAAAATATTTTCAATAATATTTTTAAAAGCTAGACTTTTATCAAAAAGGTTAGCAAAAAAATATGATGAAAATATTATAACCAGAGCCCCAAAAACATTAATAAAAAGTGGTTCTTTTGTTTTACCTTGAGCATAAAAAATTCTTATAAAAAGGACTGACATATTCTGGAAAAGTAAAGATAAAGAAAAAATAGCAAGCGCTCCACCTGTAAGATAGATAGCCAAAGTATCAAACTTACCTGCTCCAAGCAAAAGAGAGACTATCTGAACTCTAAAAATAAAAATAAAAACAGTTGCTGGAATTGACCAAAAAATAATATGTGAAGATGTTTTTATAATTTTTTCCAAAAAAGATTCTAGCTCTTTGCAAGCAAAATGTTTTGATAAAGTCGGAAAGATGGCGATAGCATAGCTTACCCCTATTATTGAAAAAGGAACTGATTGTAAGTTGAACGAAAGATTAAAAATAGATATAGAACCAACTGTTAAAAAAGATGCAAAAGAAATTAAAAACAATTCTGAAATTTCTGCCGAAGAAACGGTAATGGTTCTCGGAAGAGAAATATAAAATATTTTCTTCACTGATTGGTTAATATTTTTAAATATAAGCTTTGGAAAAAAACCTTCTTTTAAAACAAAAGGTACTTGTATTAAAAAATGCAAAACGGCACCGAAAACAACTCCCAAGACAAGACCTTTTGTTCCAAAAAAAGGATACATAAACAAAATACCAAAAATAATTCCTATGTTATATAAAATTGGAGAAAGGGCAGAAATAAAAAATCTCTGATGTATTTGAACAATGGATGAAAGTAAGTTTGACAACCCTAAAAAGACAGGTGAAAAAAGTAATATTCTAGTTAATATAACTAAAAGCTTGAAATCTTGCCCTTTTATACTTGGAAAAAGTTTAGACAGCAAAAAAGGAGAAATAAAAATAAGTAAAATAGCTGTAAACAATATAATAACTAGATAAAAACTAAAAATAGAATCTAGAAAATTTTTTAGATCATTTTTATTTTTTGAAAATTTTTCAGCAACTGTTGGCAGTAAAACTGATGCGGATACAAGAGATCCAACCGTGGCAAATAAGAGGTCTGGTATTCTGAAAGCTGAATAATATAAATCCAAATTAAAACTAGCACCAAAAGAAGAAGCCAACAGCCTATCTCTAAACAGAGCTAGAAGTTGAGATGACAGTGATGATATAGCCAGTATATAAGCTGCGTGGTGGATACCGGAAATCTCCCTACTGAAAAAACCAAAAATTCTTTTCATTTTAATTATTTTCTTTTACTGGAAGTTTTTTAGATTTGGTATCAATTTTTGTATCTTCAAATGGAGATTTGTTTACACTAAGATCATTTATAATATCCATCAAATCTTTTGAATCAGGATTTGTTTTTAATAATTCTTCAAAGTGTGCAAGAGCCAGTTTATACTCACCTAACCTAGATAAAGACAAACCTAGAAAATATCTTGCGTTGGCATACTCAGGAGTTATTTCGATTGACTTTTGTAAAGCTAAAACAGCGTTGTTATAATTTTTTGTATTGTAATACAGAAGACCTAGTTGGAAAAACAATGCTGGATTTGTAGGATCGATAATGACAGCGGTTTCAACCGATTTAATTGCTTCATTTATATTATTTTCACTTATTTGTATTTGTGACAATAAGAAATAAGCATCTAAATAGTTGTTTTTCTTTGAAATAGCATCATTTATATACTCTTTTGCTTTTTTAATATTCTCATTGTCTATTTCAAGTCTAGCCATAAGCAGAGGTATTGCTGGGTTTTTAGGATTTAAAACCATTGCTTGGTTATATGAAGAAAGTGAACTTTCATAAGCACCTTTTATTCTGTAAGATTTTGGAACAGCCAAAGCGTAGGAATTACCCATATATATATAATTTAAATAATTCTTTGGATCTCTCTCTTTTGCTTTCAAAGAAGATTCTATTGATTTTTGAAGTTCAGATATAAATGTATTTCTAGCTGATTCAACATTTTCTTTTGTTATAGTTGAAGATAAGATACTTTCTATTTTTGCATTACTTATATCAGATTTGGTTCTATAATAAATATCATAAGGCATATATTTTATAGATTTGTTTATATAAGCTTCAGCTTTATCAAAATCCTTACCACTACCTAAAACTTTAATTGTTTTTTGTAAGTTCCAAACAGCCATTGAGTTTCTATAAAACCTATAAGAAATAAATAACAAAAAGACAACGGATGCGGTTATAAAAAGCGAGACAATAAACGCAACTTTTGGATTATCTTTAAAAACAAACACGGTTTTTTCTGTCTTGTAAATATAATTTTGAGCCAAAAACAAACCGGTCATAAACAGAGTCAAGATGTAAATAGGCAGACTTGGTATATAAACCAAAGCCACAATCCACAAAAACAGAGAAATAAAGAAGGAAGAAATATTTAGATAATCAGACAACCTATCATCTAACTTACTGAATATGGATTTTGCTCCCAAAAACAAAAATGCCACAAAAAATAGTAGCCAAGACAAAAGCCCCAAAAGCCCAGTTGTAAGTATATATGTTGGTATTAGACCAAAACCATATTGAAAATCAGTATTCCAAAATACTGTGTTGTTTATATCCATTGGTTTATTCATAATCCATTGTGACAAAAAAGTATTCGGCCCTGAACCTAAAAGCATATTATTTTTCATTGAAGATATGAACATATCATAAGTTATAGAAACACTTGGTCTAACTTCAATAAAACTAATATCTGTTGCTTTTATAAATAGATCGTGAGGATATTTAAAGAAAGTGAAAATAACACAAACTAAAAATAGAGCGAGTGAATAAGATTTCCATTTTTTAAAATCCACATCATATGCAAAATCATCTTTTCTGTAAAATCTACTGTAAAGGAAGAAGATCAAGGAAATCAAACCAACAGAATACCAAATGATAGAAAAATCAACAGCAAACAAAAATATAACAGACAAAACCAAACAGATATTTATCAAAACCTTGAAAACTTTACTGAAATTTATCATTTCCAAAGAAATCATTGATAAAACAGCGCTAACCGCAAAGAAGATTCCAAAATTATTGAATCCGCCTAAAACTGATTGGGTTATATTATTAAATACTCCAAACCCAAGAAAAGATCCGCCAAATATAAATTTTAAGATAGTTAAAACAGCCAAGACAAGTGAAGAAACCATAACAGCAACAAAACCATAAAAGATTCTTTTTTTCTCATTGAAAATAACAGAAACTAAAAACATAAACATAAAAGCTAATATAATGAAACCAACAGTTGTAACATCAAATATGTAACCAAAAAAAGCATAGTTTGTTGGCATATTGAAAAAGAAGGAGATCGTATATATAAGAGGAACTGACAATAAAAGTATTGTTTTTATCAAACCATCACCAGATGAAAGTGTAATCTGACCATTTCTGATAGTTAATACTGCAAAAGCAATAAAGGCAAGTATTGTGGCATAAACAAATATAATACTAGTGCCGAATTGTATAAAATTAATATTTACAGGCAAGAAAAATAAAGGAAGTAAAAAAACCAAAACGGATAATAAAAGAAAAGAAATTTTGTCCAATAAATTGTTCATAAAAATTGATTATTAAGTTATTTGTATAGATATTATAATAGATTTTTTGAAAAAGGAAAAACACGATTTTAGTCGTGTTTTTCCACAAATCTTTTGTCAGTAAGCCGAATTCTGTTTTATGTGATTATTTATCTAGCTTATGTGTCACCACACAAGTCAAGCGGTACTCCAACAAAAGTTGGCACGACCTTGCATCAAGGTAAGGATTTAGCCGTTGCACTTTAGTATTACTACTAAAAATATCCACTGGGGATACCTCGCGCTTTCGCGCAAAAGGCGTTTCTGTTCGCACCTCTTAGATTGCTCTAGACAGGCGTTACCTGCTACCCTGCTCCATTTATAAAAATGGTGATGTTCGGACTTTCCTCTGCTTTTAAACAGCAATCACTCAACAAAAGACACCTGAATTATAACATATTTAAACCCAAATGTCTATTTAAAATTATGCTTTATGGAACAGGCGCCATCCAATCTACCTCCTAGATACACCATACTCTTGCAAATAATCTATATCATTTTGTATTCCAGCTTTTAGTTGCATGACAGATTTTCCATAAGAACAATTGGAGCCACCAGTTCCATAATACTTACAAGCAGCCTTTATTTCTCCACTGTATGTTTTAGAATCAGCACCTAGATCAGATAAATACATAGCAGATGCCATAAATGCATCCTCAGCATTCCACGGATTAGAATCTCTACCCAAAGAATCTTTTAACCTTGGTTCAAATATCACCCAAGTTGATGGTATAAACTGCGCTGGGCCCATAGCACCTCCATAACCAGCAACACCAGCAATTGGACAAGAAATAGGTGTTTTATATGGATCAAGGTTTAATCTCTCTGTAATCTTTAAAAACGGAGTTGTGTCCCTAGGAGACTTCATAACATTTGAAAATGTCTTTTCCCCAGAAACAGATGACCCTGCACCTGTATTTATATCCGTAACATAACATCTACCAACATTGGCACCTAGACTGCTTTCTTTTGTAAGTATAGCAAGGACAAAAGCCGGAGAAACACCTGTTTTAGCTGATGCCGACTGAGCATAAACCAAGGCGGTTCCAAAAGGAATAGCTGATGAACCACCAGCAAGTTTAAAAAGTTTAGCTCTTATTTCGGCAACTTTGGCTTGTCTCTCTTTTATAACCTGCTCATAACTTTTTTCTTGAGTCTTGTTAACTTTTATCAAATACTGTTTTTCTTTTTCATTTTTTTCTATTTTTACTTTTTCACCTTCAACATTTTCTTTCAAATCAATCTCTTGATCCTTTTTCTTATCCAAAGCTACTTTTTCCCTCTCTGTTAGGTTCTTTGTCTCCCTTATATCATTCAATAAATCCTCTAAAGATTTTTTGATTGTTCCATAGTTATCAACTGATGTAAAAAATCCTGACAGGTTTTGATCTGTAAGCAAAACTTCCGGTAGAGAAAAATCATCTGATTCTCTTGTCTTTCTAACAAGCGAAGCTAGTGATTCCTTACTATTTAATATTTTTTGCTCTAAAGTGATTATTGTCTTATTTTTACTATCTATATCTTTTTTCAACCTCTCGATGGCAATATTTCTGGCTTTGATATAAGCTTTGGCCTCATTTATTTTTGCATTCAAAAGATCAGCCTCTCTTTGAAGTGACGCTGTGCCTTTCTTGGTATTATTTAAAATATCTTGCCATTTAGCAATCTCCTTTTCGGTTTCTTCAAGCTCTTTTTTCCACACAGCTTCCTGATCAGCCACACTACTTACGGTTTGAGAAAAAGACGCGCTAGGAGTCAGAAACAAAAAGCCGAGTAAAAAAAACAATAAAAATTTCAATTTCATTATCTTTAAATTATAACAAAAAATACAAAAAATTCCTATTATTTATACACGGACAAATAGTTATAAAAAGTATTAAGATGTAGCTTCAACAGCTTCCTCCTCTTTCTTACCTTTCTTTACAACTTCAATAGCAGAGAGATCAACGGGAGTAGATTCTTCTGGTTCGTCTCCCTTAGGACCCTCAACAGCCAATACAACTTCGTCTGGATTTGTAACAAGTTCAACAGATGATGGTAGTCTTATATCTTTTGCCAATATCTTATCCTCAAAAGTTTTAAGTGATGAGATATCTACCATTATTTCGTGAGGTATAGATTCAGGGGATGATTTAACTTCAATTTCATGCAAAACTTTTACCAAGTTACCTCCCAGATCTTTAACGGCAGGAGAAACACCGGAAAAAGCAAGAGGAACTGAAACGTCAATCTTTTTACCCTTCTCAAATACATAAAAATCAACGTGTATAGGATTTCCCTTGACAGGATCATAGGAAACATCGTGTATTAAGGTGTCAAAACTGCCAACATCACCTTTTATAGAAACAACTGCTGACTCACCCGCTTTACCAAAAACTTTTGTAAAATCAACCATTGATACAACAATAGGAGTAGAAGCTTGTTTTTTACCGTAAAAAACAGCTGGAACAAGGCCTTTTTTCCTTAGACCATCATTTGACTCTGAAAGATTTCTTATTTTGTAATCTAAATTAAACATAAGAGGTATTCTAACAAATATACACAAAAAAGCAAG
>CAYLWA010000029.1:0-6436 GCA_964387335.1 uncultured Candidatus Saccharibacteria bacterium
GATTTATTGTTGACATCGGAAACACTCTAATATATTTAACTAAAAAAAGCAAGAGCTAAAAGATGAGTAATATCTTTTTATTTACAAAAATGGATGTCCGGTTATATGGATAAACAGAAAAGCCACCAGATCAACTACAAACTGCCAAAGAAAAAATATTACAAAAATAATCAAAAAAGAACCGTAAACTTCTAAAAATCGCCTTATCCTCCACAAACCGTTTGGAAACAATGCAAAAAGTATCTTTGAACCATCAAGGGGTGGTATAGGAATCAAGTTAAATACCATCAAAAATAAGTTGGTTATTACAATAATCAAAGATATAACAAGAAATGATTGTGAAAAACCAGAACTCAAAAAGGCTAAACTATCCGAAAATCTAATTATTAGACCGAAAAATAAAGCTATAATAAAATTTGACATTGGTCCCGCTATGGCAACCAAAGCCTCACCCCATCTTTGATTTTTTAGATTATAAGGGTTAAAAGGAACAGGTTTTGCCCAGCCTATTATAAAACCACCCGATAGATAAGTTATAAGAGGTAGGATAAAGGAACCGAACCATTCTAGATGTTTAAATGGATTTAAAGTTAACCTACCTTGATATTTTGCGGTATTATCTCCTAATATATATGCCATATAACCATGAGAAAACTCGTGGACTACAATGGAAAATATCAAAACTATTATTGAAAATATAAAATCTAATTGTGGCATTTGATATAAAATAAACCTTGCAAATAATTTATTTTATGATAACATTGTTTTCATTATGGCAAAAGTATGTGCAATAACAAATAAGAGCTCAATTTTAGGAGGTGGATACTCCAACAGGACTCGTGCTACCAAATTTAACCCAAGAGGCACAAAGAGACGCTATGCTAACTTGCAAAAAAAGAGGGTTTTTGTCCCTGAAATAAACAAAACACTAACACTAACACTTTCAGCAAGAGGTATAAAAACTATACAAAAAAATGGCGCTTTCCTAACACTTAAAAAAGCTGGACTTATATAAAAATCAAAAAACCACCTTTGGTAGTTTTTTGTTATTTATTTCGTAAAACCCCACCGTCACTTTCAAAAACAATATCTCCTTTGTTATAAGTTCCCAAAATCTCTACATTGTATTTCTTCAAAATATCCAAAACCTCTTTATGAGGATGACCAAAAGGATTTATCTTTCCAGCCGATATAACAGCCCAAAGTGGAGAAACTATACTTACAAAAGGATCAGATGTTGATGTTTTTGAACCATGATGTCCGACCTTTAAAATATCTGCTTTCAAATTTTGAGGATAATTTTCTATTAAATATTTTTCTATCTTTTCTGTGCTATCACCTGTAAACAAAATACTGGTTTTTCCATAAACAAGTCTTAAAACCAAAGAACCGTCATTATGACTTAGATCAGAGAGTCCTTCTCTGTCTGGAAAAATAACCTCCAAATACGCTCCTCCTCCTAGATCTATAATCTGACCATTTAAAACTTGTATTTCTTTAAGACCATTTTTTTTGGAAATTCTTATAAACTCTTGATAGACAGGATTATTTAAAGCTGAAACACCAGAAGTTATAAAAACAGGAACATTGTAATTTTCCAGAAGAGGTATAAAACCTTCAAAATGATCCTTATCTGGATTTGTAATAAATATCATATCAATATTCCTATCAAACAAAGACATATATTTTGGCAATCTCTTAACCAGATTATCTCCTGGGCCACCATCTATCAAAACTTTATTTCCAACCGGTGACTTTATAAAAATACTATCACCTTGACCTATATCTAAAAAGACTATTTCAAGCTTATTGTTAAATGAAACAATAAAAGAAAATATAAGAAAAGTAATTAAAATCAAAAAAATGCTGAAAATTAAAGTAAAATATTCTTTTAAAAATAGCTTTATTTTTAAAAACATACTATTATTATATAAAAAAATATGAAAAAATTTGAAGAACAAAAATTTGAGATACCAGAATTGATTGGTATTAGTAAAGAAAATATAGAGGAACATTTAAAGCTTTATAGTGGATATGTAAAACACGCAAATTTAATACTTGAAAAAATAGAAGAGTATCAAAAAGACAGTGAGAAAAACGCCTATGTTTTAGGAGAACTACAAAGAAGATTCGGTTTTGAGTTTGATGGTATGAGAAATCACGAATACTATTTCAAATCACTTTCTTTTGGCCCGAAAGAATTAAATACAGAAAGTTTGTTGTATAAAAAAATAGTTGAAGATTTTGGCTCTTTTGAAAGTTTTATATCATCATTTAAAGCTATTGCTATGACAAGAGGTATCGGTTGGGCAATGCTTTATTTTGATAAAAAAACAAATAGACTACTTAATGCTTTTGTTGAAGAACAACAAATAGGCCACTTAACTGGACTTTCCCCTATACTGACCCTTGATATGTGGGAGCACTCTTATGTTTTTGACTACAAACCATCTGGAAAGAAAAATTACATTGAAGATTTTTTTAAAAATCTAAATTGGCAAGTTGTTGAGGAAAATTTTAAATAGAATCAATCTTTGTTGGAAAAGCGATATAGGACAAAAATAGTTATTGTATAAAAAATAAAGACGAGCCAAATACTTGGTATAGGTAGGTTTATTTGTGAAAAAGGCATTTTTGCAAACAAATTCGCTATAAAAATAAAGTATTTCAAAAGAAAATTTAAAGGTATTGCAAATATTAAAGATAAATATTTGGACATAAAAGCTAAAACGCCGGAATAAAATCCTAAAAACATAGAAATTGGAACAAAAGGCAAAACTAAAATATTTGAGAAAAAAGAATAAAGAGAAACCTTGCCTGTCATAAAAATAATATAAGGTAAAACAAAAATTTGAGCTGAAATTGTTGTTGCAAAAACATCTCTTAATGAAAATTTATCAGTAATAAAATCTATTTTTTTGTAGATAACTGGTGTCAAATAAACAACTGAAATAGTGGCGATCAGAGAAAGATGAAAAGATGGATCGTAAATAAAAATAAAAGGGTTATACAAAACAACCAAAACAACTGCTACAAGTAAAGCTTTTGATACAGAATAACTTTTACCAAACCTTCTGGAAAGTAATACTAAAATAGCCATAATCCCAGCTCGTATTGAAGTTGCTGACGCGCCAGAAGAAATAACAAATAAAATTATAGAAAAAATAGAAAAGAAACCGGCATAAGAAGATATTGGTAAAAATATTTTATAAATACTTTCTGATAATATTGTTATATTATATCCTGATAAAACAATTATGTGAGAGAGTCCAGATATTCTAAAAATCTCTGAAATTTCTCTTGATATGGACTGTCCACCAAAAACAATCCCAAAACCCAAAGACAGCTCAGGCTCTTTTAATGTTTTTGATAAAGCATTTTTAAAACTATTTTTAATAGAATACAAATAACCAAATAAACCCTTGGAACTAGAAATTTTTGTTATGTTTCCAAAATTTAAAATGGCAACTATTTTATCTTTTTCTAAATATTTTGGATAATTAAAATAAGAACCGTCTTTATTTTCTATAACCTCTGGCAAGGAGATTTTTCCAAAACCAGAGACCTTATCACCAAACTCAAACCTTGGATACAAATTCCCAAAAACTAAAACTCTACCCTCTTTTTTATTAAAAACATTACCCTCTTTAATTTTTTCTATTTGGACAAAAATTTTTTGTCTAATACCATCGCTTTCACTTTCTTTAAAAACAAAACCTTCAAATTCTATTTTTTTATTTTCATAAAAAGTTAAACTCTTATCAATATTTTTTTCAAAAAAATAAAATCGCATTTGACCAAAAGAAAAAGCTATTAAAAAAATAGTTATAAAAATTCCAAAATTATAAACATTTTCCTTTGTAAACAATTTAGAATAAATAAATACTAAAATAGAAATTGAAAGTGAACTAAAAATTAAAAAAATAGAATTACTGAAAACAGAAAAGACAGATCCGCAAAGGAAACCGCAAATCAAAACCAAAATATTTCTTTGCATAAAAAGTTAGATGGATTTAAAATACTCTACAATCTTTTCTTCATCATCTTTGCTTAAACTTTTTTTATACTTAACGTTTGAAACACCAGAGACTCTTTTCTTACAATCTTCCCAGTTTTTATCAATAAAAATTTGACCATCTATTTTACTTACATAAGAATACGCTTTTTGGTTAGATTTTTTTTCTTTAACAGGTGAATCATTTTTATTTAAATCAAAATCTAAACTAATTTTATAATCAGAAACTTTTCCAAAAAAAAGTGGTTCTGGTTTTCCATCAGCGAAACTTGTTGCAATGACATCACACCTTTCATTTAAAGGAACACCAGAATGTCCACTGACTTTTATCCATTCAACCTTCTTACCTTTTGAAACCTCCAAAAGTTCTAAAAATAAATCCTTGTTTAAAACTTCTTCATTTCTATCAGAACTTTTTTTCATCCAATTATTTTTTTGCCAAGAAAAGATCCAAGATGTCATAGCAGAAACCAAGTAACTAGAATCTGTATAAATTGATGCCAAATTATTTTGACAATTTTTCAAAGCTACAATAGCAGATTTTATTTCCATTCTATTGTTTGTGGTCTGGTCTTCAAAACCACCAAACTCTTTTACAAAATCATTTTCTATAACAACAGCACCAAAACCTCCCCTACCCGGATTACCCCTTGAAGATCCATCTGTCCAAATAATTGTTTTATTCATACAGGCATTATATCAAAAAAATATTGCTTAAAAAATATCTACAACCCTAAGTCGCAATTCGGGATAATTTTTAAAATTTGATTTTTCTAAATTAAAAATCATATTTATCTTATTTCCAACCTCCAAATCTAAACCAAAAGATTCTTTTGTTTTAAAAAAAGCAATAGCTTTTACAAGATTACCAGAAGAATTTTTAAAAGAGATTTCTAGATGATTTTTTTCTTTACCAAAATGTTTCACTTCAAAAATATCTATATTTTCCAACATAAAAATCGGTTTAGGATTATCAATACCAAACGGTGCAAACTTTTCTATAAGCTTCCATAAATTCCATGAAACATCATCTATACTAATTTTTTTATCTATATAAACCTCCTCTTCTATGAAACCATCACTGTATATATCATCAAATGCTTTATTTAAGCTCTCTTCAAGTAAATGTATTTTCTTCTGATCAATAGAAAAACCTCCGGCTTGTTTGTGCCCTCCAAAATCATTTAAAAGATCTTGGCATTTTTTCATAAGTTCAACCACTGAAACCCCACCATAACTTCTACAAGAACCTTTTAAAATACCATCACCGTTTTCTCGCCCCCAAATAAAAACAGGTTTTCTATGTTCTTCTGAAAATGAATTTGCCACAAGACCAAGCAGTGCCGGTTTCCATTCTGGATTTCCTAAAACTAAAACATTTCCTACAACATCAGATCTTTGATCTATTATTTTTTTTATTTCTTTCGTCATCGATGAAACCAAACCTTTTCTTTCATCATTTATTTTATTTAAATGAATTGCCCCAGATGTCGCCAAGACTTCATCTTTTTCTGATAAAGTCACAAAAGCATCTTTCGGATTACCGATCCTACTTGCAGCATTTATTCTAGGAGTTATTAAAAATCCAATATCATCTTCTGTTAAATTATTTTTATCTATTTTCAAAAGAGAAAAAAGTTTAAGCAATCCAAATCTTGAAGTTTTTTGTAAAACTTTTAAACCATAAAAAGCAAAGATCCTATTCTCCCCCAAAAGAGGAACCATATCTGAAAGAGTCGCCAAACCAACCATATCCAAAAGCCACTTTTCCCAACCAGCAGAAATATTATATTTATTTTTAAAATCATTATTTGAAATAACTGCACAAATAAATTTAAAAATAACTGCACAGCCACAAAGCATTTTTTCTGGATACAAACAATCTTTTTGTTTTGGATTGATTATCGCAAAAGCTTCCGGCAAGAGATCGTGTGGTAAATGATGATCTGTTACTATAACATCCATCTGCAAAGAATTTGCGTAGGAAATTTTTTGATGATCAGATATTCCACAATCAATAGTTATAACAAGAGAAACGTTTTGTTCTTTTAGAAAATCCAAAGCTTTTGTATTCATACCATAACCCTCATCATCTCTGTGTGGTATATAAACTATAAAGTTTTGATAGCCAATCTTTTTAAAAAAATCAGATAAAACAACTGCCCCCGGAATACCATCTGCATCATAATCAGAAAAAATAGCAATGGTTTCATTTTCAAAAATAGCTTTTAAAAACCGAGAAACGGCTTTATCCATATCTTTTAAAAGATATGGATCGTAAATACCGGATGTATAATCTGGATTCAAAAAAGACGAAGCATTTTCTAAATCTTTAATTTCTCTATGATAAAGCAAATGCTGTGTCATTTCAGAAAGACCAACCAAAGATTTTCTAATATCCTCAGGAACATTTTCCCTTAT
>CAYLWA010000030.1:0-4811 GCA_964387335.1 uncultured Candidatus Saccharibacteria bacterium
GTTGCGGTTGGGCATTTCAATATTTCAAACATAGAAGGTTTGTGGGCAGTTTTTAATTCAGCCAGAAAACTTTCTTTACCTGTGATAATAGGTGTATCTGAGGGTGAAAGAGATTTTATAGGTCCAAGGCAGGTTAGGGATTTGGTTTTTGGTCTAAGGGAAGAGTATAACTACCCAATATATTTAAATGCAGATCATACCTATTCTTTTGATAGGGTAAAAGAGGTTGTTTCTCTCGGCTACGATTCTGTTATTTTTGATGGAGCGAAACTTTCTTTTGAAGAAAATATAGAAGAGACAAAAAAATGCGCTGAATTTATAAAAAAATACAATGCTGAAAATGGCACAGACATAATGCTTGAAGCAGAGTATGGATATATAGGACAATCATCAAAGATTTTAAATGATGTTCCAGAAGGTGTTGATCTTTCAAACCTTACGGATCCACAAAAGGCATTAGAATTTGTAGAAAAAACTGGTATAGATATGTTTGCCCCTGCTGTTGGAAATATACACGGAATGCTTTCTTCTGGCGTTGATCCTAGTTTGGATATACAAAGAGTTTCAGATATAAAAGAAGCGGTAAAAATACCCCTTGTTCTTCATGGCGGGTCTGGAAATAGTGTTGAGGATTTTCAAAAAGCTATAAAAGCTGGTATTTCTGTTGTGCATATAAATACAGAGCTTAGAGTAGCTTACAAAAAAGGAATTTTGGAAAGTTTACAGAAGAATAAAGACGAAGTTGCTCCTTACAAAATACTAAAAAATGCAGTATCTGAAATGGAAAAAGTTGTAGAGGAGAAACTGAAAGTTTTTAATCTTAAATTTTAATTATCCGATTTTTAGGTTGCCATCGGCTTTTATTTCTTCGCTTGTTTTGTTTGAAAGGTGTGAGATATATCCTGCCATAGCTATCATCACAGCATTGTCAGTTGCCAGTTTTTTATCTGCTATCAAAAGTCTAACTTCTTTAAATTTTTCATTTATAAGTTTCTGAAAATTTTCCCTTATATAAGAGTTTGAGATAACACCTCCACCTATGATAAGTGTTTTTGCGTTTGATTCAATCAAAGCCCTTTCTGTTTTGTGTATCAAAACTTCTGTGACAGCATCTTCGAATTCTCTGCAAATATCTTTTATAAACTCTTCATCCAGGATTTCTTTTTTTTGGATTGTATAAAGAACTGCGGTTTTTAGACCAGAGAAAGAAAAATCCAAAGTTTCAGATTTAAGCATTGGTCTAGGAAGATCCACTTTTGTTTCTACATTTTCATCTCTTGCCTCCTTTGCTTTTTTTGAAACCTCTGGGCCTCCTGGATAGGGTAGCCCTAGCATCCTAGCTGTCTTATCAAAAGCTTCACCTACGGCGTCGTCAAGTGTCTGTCCAATGATTTGAAAATTAGCCCAATTTTCCATATAAACGATTTCTGTATGTCCTCCGGAAATAAGAAGTGCTATTGAAGGAAAGTTTATTTTGTTTTCTTCCGTCTTTTCATTCAATTTTTTTACATTTAAAACAGAAGCTATGTGTCCTTTCATATGATTTTCTCCTATAACTTTTATACCCCAAGCCAAAGACAAGGCTTTTGCAAAAGATACTCCAACCCAAAGGGCAGGTGCGAGCCCAGGCCCCTTTGTAACAACTATAAGGTCAATGTTTGGTTTTTTATTTCCAAACTTTTCTAAAAATTCTTTTAATTTTTCATAAAGTCCCTCTTCTCTTGTGAGAGTTTCTTTTATTTTTTCAAGATCATATTTTTCACAGGAAAGCGTCTCTATTTTTGCATCTTTCAGTGCTGTTTCAAGTAGGGGCACAAGATTTTTTGAATGTTCCCTTTTGGCTAATGTTGGATATACACCCCCGTATTCTCTATGAAGATCTATTTGTGAAAAAAGAGCGTTTCCAAGCAAAGTAAAAGAAGGGTTTAAAATATCTCCCTCTGCTTCTAGTATGCTTATGGCTGTCTCATCACAGCTTGTCTCTATGGACAGTATTTTCATAGCCAAAATATAACACAAAAAACCGGATATTTAAATATTTACAAAATCAATTTTATGTTGTAACTTAAAACTAAGCACGTCCACAGCCCGCCTAATTTATGGCAAAATGTTGTGGTGTGCCCAGAGCTCCAACGGGGCTCGTTTTTAATAAGGAATTTTACACTCCTCAAAACAATGAGCTTGTCTGTTTAGTTTATATAACCTTTCTTTTCCTCTTGATTTAACTGAAACAGCATCAACTGAATTTAAAACTTGTAAATGATGAGTTATGGTTGGTTGTTTCAACCTCATTTTTTCGGCTATTTCTCCGACTGTCATACCATCTTCTGATTTTCCCAACATACAAACCACATTGTAGCGACTTTTTTCGCCCACAACCTTAAAACAGTCAGGACAAAGCTCCTTTTCTGATGATACAGAGTCTTTTACCCAAGAGGGTCTAGGGTATTTTATATCTTGACCTGTTTTTTTATTTGTATTCTTTTTCGTTGTCCCCATATTTTTTATATATAGATGACTATCTATATGATAATATTATTTCACTATTAGTTTAAAACAATAAATTTTATGTTGCAAACCAAAAAAACCAAAATTACTGAAATAGTAAAAAGAAATGGGGACAAGGTTTCCTTTGATAGGAATAAAATATTTGTAGCTGTGAGCAAGGCTATGAAAGCTTCATCTGAATTTAAAGAAGATAAAGCGGATGTTGTCACAAAATTTGTTGAAAGAAAATTATTATCTATAAAAAAGAAAGATAAAAAATTTATACCAACTGTGGAGCTTGTTCAGGATTTTGTTGAGGAATCTTTGATGTCTCTTGGTTTTAAAAAAACAGCAAAAGCATACATCCTTTATAGAGCAAAGAGAGCCGAGAGCAGACTTGGAAAAAGTAGTGTATCTGAACATATTAAGAAAATTTCAACAGAAAGTAAAAAGTATTTCAAAGATAATCCTTTGGGGGAGTTTGTTTATCTTAGAACTTATGCAAGGTGGATAGAAAAGGAACAAAGGAGAGAAACTTGGATAGAGACGGTTGATAGGTTTGTCTCTTTTATGAAAGAAAATCTGGGTAGTAAAATTTCCGAAAGTGAATATGTTGAAGTAAGGGAGGCCATTTTAAATCAAGAAGTTATGCCTTCTATGAGACTTATGCAGTTTTCAGGAGAACCGGCTAGGAGGTGTAACACTTGCGCTTACAACTGTGCTTTTGTTGCTCCTTCAAAATTAAAAGATTTTTCAGAAATTATGTATCTATCTATGCAAGGTTGCGGAGTTGGTTTTTCTGTTGAAAGTCAGAATGTTGAAAAATTACCACAAATAAAAAAACAGATTGGAAAAAAATTGGCCACTTTTAAAATTGAGGATTGTAAAGAGGGTTGGTGTGATGCTTTAAACTTGGCTTTGTCTAGTTGGTATAGAGGAGCTGATATTGATTTTGATTTTAGTCTCATAAGACCGGCTGGATCCAAACTAAAAGTTATGGGGGGTAAAGCTTCTGGCCCAGAACCACTTAGGGATTTGCTCTATTTTGCAAAAGAGAAGATTTTAAAAAGACAGGGTAGGAGATTGAGGCCTGTTGATGTTTACGACATTATTTGCAAGATAGGGGAATGTGTTGTTTCGGGAGGAGTCAGAAGAACAGCAATGATCTCCCTTTCGGATTTTGATGATGTCTTGATGCGAGATGCCAAAAAGGGTCAGTTTTTTCTAAACCATCCACATAGAAATGTTTCAAATAATTCTGCTGTCTATGAAAATGTGCCGACAAGTAGTGAGCTTTTAGATGAGTGGCTTTCCCTTGTAAATTCTGGAACTGGTGAGAGGGGAATTTTCAACAAAGGATCACTTTCTTTTATGCTTCCAGAAAGAAGAAAAAAATATTTTAAAAAAGTTGGTGTGATGAATAAAGATGGTGTGGTAATAGGTTCAGTTGGAACAAATCCTTGTGGTGAGGTTATACTTCAATCAAAACAGTTCTGCAATTTAACAGAAATAATAGCGAGACCAAAAGATAGCAGGGAAGATTTGTTAAGAAAAGCTAGACTAGCAACACTTCTTGGAACTTATCAATCAACTCTAACAAACTTTAAATATATTTCTAGTGATTGGACAAAACACTGCCAAGAAGAGCGCCTATTAGGCGTTTCCATAACAGGCCAATGGGATTGTCATATTGTTAGAAATGCTGAAGTTATGACAGATATAAAAAATATGGTTTTGAAAACTAACAAAGTTTATGCAAAAAGATTTGGTGTAAACGAATCAATGTCAGTAACTGCCGTCAAACCATCTGGAACCATATCACAAACATTTAATTGCTCTTCTGGTATCCATCCTAGACATTCAAAATATTATCTAAGGAGAATTAGAATTTCAGCTACTGATAATCTTTTCAAAATGTTGAAAGATCAAGGTGTTCCTTATTATCCAGAAGTTGGACAAGATAGTTTAAACGCAAATACTTTTGTTTTAGAATTTCCTGTTAAAGCACCAGAGGATTCAAAATTTAGAGATGATTTTACCGCGCTTGAGCAACTTGAATATTGGAAAATGGTAAAAGTAAATTATACAGAACATAATCCATCAGCGACTATTTCTGTCGCTGAAAATGAGTGGATAGATGTGTTAAATTGGGTTTCTAAAAATTGGAATATTATAAGCGGATTAACTTTTTTGCCTAGATTTGATTATGTTTATAAACTTGCACCTTATGAAGCTATAAGCAAAGAGAGATATGAAAAGTTGTCAGCAGAATTTCCTGTTATTGATTATTCAAAATTGATAATGTATGAAAAAAGTGACGAGAC
>CAYLWA010000030.1:4911-6264 GCA_964387335.1 uncultured Candidatus Saccharibacteria bacterium
AATTTCCTGTTATTGATTATTCAAAATTGATAATGTATGAAAAAAGTGACGAGACGGAAAGGAAGCAAGAACTGGCTTGTGCAGGTGGCCTGTGTGAAGTTGATGTCGTTTTACCTACGGCAAAAAAGGTGTGAAGGTTTTAAAGTGATTATTGCAGATAGCGCGCTTGTTTTGTGGGATTTAAAAGATAAAGCAGTTTTTTCGCTTTTGTAAAATTATTATACCTAGAGTGGAGCATCTAAATTATCTTTTGTTTTCAAGATATCTTCTGGATTTTACACCAGATAAAAACCAATTGGTGATGAAATTTATAACCAATGCGCGAACTTTTTTCGAGAGCTACTAATCATGCCGACCGGCGCCTCGCTGACTCGGCGCTCCGTCCTCGCACCCGTTTCCGCCTCTCCATGCTTTTTCTTTTTCACGGGGGGGATTCTTTTTGAAATTGTATGGGCGGAAATGGGGCTCGGTCGGGTTTCTTCTAAGGAAGAAGTGGTCGGTAAATCCGAGTGGTGTCTCGGACATTATACTATTTTGGATCGTCCGTGACCAAAGGAGTCCGTCCTCAGCATCCGCCTTGGACATTTCCGCTAGGGCTACTCGTGCCTAGATGTCTAAGTTTGACGCGTTTCCTCGCTCTACGGCGCTGTGGTGCCGAAGCTCGGGCGCCAGCTATTTGAGGGAAGGAAGGAATCCTTCCCCCAGCTTCGCCTTGTCTCGGTAGGGCTCGACCAACCGTCTCAGCCAACCCCCATCCTCGTTTTCATATCCGCGTTTTGTGGTGTCGCTTTCACTACTAGATTTCGTATTGCAAGATTACGTCGGCGCTCATCCTTTAGCCATGGACGCTCATAGCGGAAATGTCCAATACGGAATACATGCATACTTGAACCAACCTCCAGTTCGCATGTGCGCAAAAATCTGCTCTCAAGGACGAGAAGGATGCGAGCAAGGCTCCCCTTAAATAGCAATTACTTATCTTTTTTTGGTTTCTTTAGTTCTTCAAATTTTTCTGTCATTGTGGGATTGCCACGTGTTAACTTTTTGATTGTTAAATCTTCTGTTTTATTGTTCGCAATACGAAGATTGTTCTCGGATGATACAAGTGCTTCTTTAGTTTTTTGGAGATGGTCAATTGTTTTATCTATTTCTTCAATAGCAGTTTTAAATTTACGACTAGCAAGCTCATAATTTTTTGCAAACCCTTCTTTAAATTTATTTACATTTTCTTCAAAGTTAGTTATGTCAATATTCTGATTTCTTACTAGAGCAAGCTCCGCTTTATACTTAAGGGAATTTATCGCTGCGTTACGCAATAATGTTATTATTGGGATGAAAAATTGCGGGCGAACC
>CAYLWA010000031.1:0-5840 GCA_964387335.1 uncultured Candidatus Saccharibacteria bacterium
TTTGTCAACAGTTGATATGTTAACTTTTAAATGTTAATATGTTAACTTATGGAGGAAGTTAAAAAGAAATCATTTTCAAATACCCTTTATCTGGCTTTTTTTCTAGCCATAAGACAAGTTAAAAGGTCTAGTATAGGAACAACAGCTTTGATCATTTTTGTGATGACGCTAACTTTCTTAAACCTTGTTGTTGTCAGAGGGGTTTTAGTTGGACTTATCCAAAGCTCTACAAATGTTTATAAAACAAAATACGCTGGTGATGTCATCATCTCTGTTTTACCTAAAAAGGATTATATTGAAAATAGCCCTTCTATAATAGAAATCGTAAAAAATTTACCTTGGACTAGTTCTTATACTTACCGTTACGCAGAGTCTGGAAAAATTGAAGGAACTTACAAAGAAAGAATCGACTATACGGACAAAGCAAATATAGCAGGTGGTATAGTGGCTGGAATAGATCCTGTGATGGAGGAAAAAACAACAGGACTTTCAAAAAGTTTAATAGAGGGTAGTTATCTTACAAAAGATGATACTGAATCAATACTTGTTGGCGCAAATCTTCTTAAAAAATATTTGCCAATAGAGTCTCCTGGACTTTCTGTCCTTGAAAATGTCTCCGTTGGTTCAAAGGTTAGACTAACAGTTGGGGGAAACACAAAAGAGGTTACTGTAAAAGGTGTTGTGAAAAGTAAAGTTGGGGAGCTGGATCAAAGAATTTTTATACTTGATTCTGTTTTGAAAAATCTTATCGGAAGGTCTGATTATAATGTAGATGAGATTGCAATAAAAATAAAACCAGGTACAAACCCTCTTGTTGTAAAGCAAGCTTTGATATCAAGCGGTGTTTCAAATACTGCAAGAGTTCAAACTTCAGAAGAAGCCCTACCAAAGTTTTTGAAAGATATAAAAGATACTTTTGGTCTTTTGGGAAATGTCATTGGTTCCATAGGTCTTGTGGTGGCTTCCATCACAATCTTTATAGTTATTTATATAAACGCTATTACTCGTAGAAAATTTATTGGGATATTAAAAGGTATTGGAATAGAATCCAATGTTATTGAAATTTCATATATTATTCAATCTGTTTTTTACGCAACATTTGGTGTTTTGGTTGGACTTTTGATTCTCTATGGTTTTTTGGTCCCTTATGTAGACGCACATCCCATAAACTTTCCATTTTCAGACGGGATACTAGTTGCAGAAGTGCCAAATACGCTTCTTCGTGCTGGTCTTTTACTTGTCGCTACAATATTTGCCGGTTACATACCAGCTAGACTTGTTGTAAAACAAAATACGCTAGATGCGATATTAGGAAGATAATAATAAAAAAATGATTGAAGTTAAAAAATTAAAAAAATCATATAAAAGCGGAGATGGAATCTTGGATGTTTTAAAAGAGATTTCTTTTTCTGTTCCAAAAGGTCAATTTCTTTCAATAACCGGAAAATCCGGTTCTGGTAAATCAACACTGCTTTATCAGCTTGGTCTTTTGGATCATCCGAATTCTGGTTCCATAAGCATAGGTGGTATTGATGTGATAAATTTACATAAAGAAGAGAGAACTAGATTTCGTTTGAAAAAACTTGGATATATATTTCAAGATTACGCTTTGATCCCAGAGCTAACTGCTATTGAAAATGTCTTGATACCACTTTTAATGACAGGTCTTTCAAAAGATGAAGCTGTTTTAAAGGCAACAGACGCTTTGAAAAAAGTTAATCTGCTTGATAGAAAAGATAATCTTCCGAGCGCTCTCTCTGGTGGTCAACAACAAAGGGTTTCTATTGCTAGAGCCATTGCTCATAATCCTGATATAATTTTTGCTGATGAGCCGACTGCAAACTTGGATACGGAAACTTCCCGTTCGGTTTTGGATGCTTTTCTAGATATTCACAAGCAAGGTCAGACAATAGTTATGGTTACTCACGAAGAAGATTACGCAAAGATGTCAGATAGGATTATAACTTTATCAGATGGAATTATAAAATCAGATATAAATTTAAAAAAATAAATTAAAAATAATATTATGAATAAAATAAAAAATTACATAACAGGTCACAAAAAAATTTCAGCGGTAGCTTTTTTAGTGTTAGTTTTTATTCTGTTTAAGGTTTTAGGTGGCGGAAGTATTTCAAATGAAAAAGTGACTATTAAAAGGGGAGAGATTGTTCAAAAAGTTTTGGTTTCTGGTAAAGTAAAACCGACAAGTGACGCAGATTTGGCGTTTGAAAAAACTGGGAAAGTATCTAGGATTTCTGTAAAAGTCGGTGATAAGGTTTTTGCTGGACAAGAGCTAGTCTCACTTGATACTGAGAGTGCCTATGCTGATTATTTGAAAGCTAAAAGCACAGTTTTATCTGAACAAGCTAAACTTGATGAACTTTTGAAAGGTGCAACAAAAGAAGAACTAGCTTTAAAAGAAACCGAAGTTTCAAATTCTAGGACTGCTTTGAAAAATGCTGAAAATAATTTTTCTAACAAAATAGAGGATGCTTATATAAAATCTGATGATGCAATAAGAAACAATGTTGATGCCCTATTTTCAAATCCTAGAAGCAGTAATCCTAGTATAAACATTTTTATTACAGATAGTACCCTTAAAAATGAGATAAATTCTGGAAGATATGATATAGAAACTTTTTTAAATAATTGGGCTTTGGCAGATTTTTCTGTGAAAGATCAAAATGTATTAAATACAGAAAATGCTTTGTATAAGATGAGGGATTTTTTGGACAAAGTAGCTTTGGCTGTAAACGGTTTGTCATCAAATTCTTCTTTGTCACAAACAACAATAGATACATACAAATCAAACATATCTTCTGCTAGGGCAAATATAACAACTGCTTTGACAAACCTTTCAACCGCTGAGGAAAAATACAATACAGCAAAAGGAAGTCTAGCTGTTTCCGAAAGAAATCTTGCGGTTACAAAATCTGGCGCAACGGAAGAACAAATAAAATCACAAGAGGCGAAGGTTTTGCAATATAAAGCTGAAGAACAAAAAGCGTTATCTGAATTAAACAAATTATCACTAAGATCTCCTATAAATGGAGTGGTTACAAAGCAGGAAGCTAAACTCGGAGAAACACTAACTTCTGGAACTCTGGCTGTCTCTGTTATATCAGACGGTTCTTATCAAATAGAGGCAAATGTGTCAGAAGTCTCTGTCGGTAAGGTTTCTATTGGAAACAGAGTATACATAACAATGGATGCTTTTGCAGATAAAAATTTTCCAGGAACTGTCAGTTATATTGAACCAGCGGAAACTCTTATAGACGGGGTTGTAAATTACAAGACAATAATAGACATAGACAAAGATTATTTTAGTTATCTAAAATCAGGACTTACTGCAAACCTTATGATAGAAACATATAAAAAAGAAAATGTATTGGTCATACCAAACTATGCCGTATCCAAAAAAGATGATAAATATTTTGTAAACATTTTGGTTTCTAAAAAAGTTGTCGAAAAAGAGATTGGAATAGATACCGGTTTGATTTCAAATGATGGACTGGTTGAAGTTTTGTGGGGACTTTCTGAAGGTGATGTGGTTGTTATAAATAAATAAAAAATATGAAAAGGAATCCACTTTTTAAAATTCATATATTTGCTAACTTGGCAGAAAAAGAAATTGAAAAGAGACTCTTGTCAGAGCTTGGCATTTCATATTCTCAATCAATGATACTTGATTTTATTTCAAACCACCCAGAAATATCTCAAAGACAAGTTGCAATGGAGAGGTGTATAACACCTGCTGCGGTATCAAGGCATCTTGAAGTTTTGGAGGAGATGGGTTTTATACAAAGGAAGGATAGGGAAGAAAATAAAAGGGAACATATTGTTATTATAACAAACGACGGTCAAAGAGTTGTTACAATAGCCCAAAATGTAGTAGAGGATTCCGTTGAAGATTTGATAGAGGATATTTCAAAAGGTGAGCTTGAAAATATAGATCTTATTTTAGAAAAGCTTCTTAGAAAATTTAGGGAATAATAAATCCCCCTGCTAGGGAGTCCGGGCAGTGTGCGCGAGCCTATCAGATGGCTGGCACGACCGGGACTCTATATCCTAGCAGGGGGTCGATGGGAAGCTTACAGGCTCTTCAGGCCTGTGCCTCCCTTTTTGACGAACGTGTGTGGTCGCATGCTTGTTATAATATACTACATATCATATTTTTTGTCAAGAAAAATTTGGATAAAAATAAAAAAAGTCTGACTGCTGTATGAAAAAACCTTTAATTAAGCCATATATTTGCTTTTATATAAAAATGTGTGTTAAAATAGTTTCTATGAAAGAAGAATATCAAATACTTTTGTATTACAAATATGTAGATATAGAAAATCCTGAAAAAGAGAGAGATTTACATATAAAATTATGTGAGGATTTAAATCTAAAAGGGCGTATTATCATTTCAAAAGAGGGTATAAATGGCACAGTTGAAGGTACTTTGGAAAATACTGAAAAATACATTGATATAATGAAAAAAGATTCTCGTTTTTCTGATATGAGTTTTAAGAAAAGTGTTGGCAATGGAAGTGCCTTTCCACGACTTTCTGTGAAAGCTAGAAAAGAAATAGTCTCTCTTCATCTAGACGAAGATATAGATCCAAATAGATTGACTGGAAAGAGAATAAAAGCCGATACTTTAAAAAAATGGTATGAAGAGGGCAAAGAGTTTTATGTTGTCGATATGAGAAATGACTATGAATATAAAGTTGGCAGATTCAAGGATTCTTTACTCTTACCTGTGGAAAATTTTAGAGAAATACCAAACCATCTTGATAAAATATCTCATCTCAAAGATAAGACTGTTGTCCCTGTTTGCACAGGTGGTGTTAGGTGTGAAAAAGCATCAGGCCTTTTGGTCAGAGAAGGATTTAAAGATGTCTATCAAATAGAAGATGGTATTGTTTCCTACATAGAAAAATATCCGGCAAGTGAGTTTTTAGGATCACTTTATGTTTTTGATGGTAGGGTTTTATACACAAGAGATCCAGAAGATAAACATACTATAATAGGTGTTTGTGAACTTTGTGGAGAAAAAACTGAAAATTTTTCAAATTGTAACAATAAGAGTTGCAACAAAAAACTTTTATGCTGTAAGGATTGTATCGAATCTGGGGAAAAACTTTTTTGTAAAGAAGAGTGTAAAAATATTTGTTTAGATAAAACACAAACTGGAAACTAATCTTGCACACAACATAAATATAAAATATGAATAATTATTATTACTACACACCACTTTTTTTACAGAAAATAGGTAGGATACTTTTTGGAATACTTTTTAAATTTTTCCTTAGAATA
This sequence comes from uncultured Candidatus Saccharibacteria bacterium, assembly GCA_964387335.1. Taxonomy (GTDB): domain Bacteria; phylum Patescibacteriota; class Minisyncoccia; order Phycocordibacterales; family DATDWN01; genus CAYXZA01. The sequence goes on from CAYLWA010000031.1 coordinate 5,305, forward strand.
GAAATCATTGGGAACAAAAAATTTTTAAATCACAAGGGTTCTATAATATTTGCTTCAAACCACTCGGGAGAATTTGATCCTGTTATTTTTTCTTTAATTTTGCCTGTCTTTTCACCACTGTATCCTCTTTACTTCGTTTCAAATCCGCAAGAGAGATATAAATCTTTTGGTTGGAGATCTTATTTTTATGGAGGTAAATTTTTTAACTGGCTAGGTGCCTATCAAATATTTTCTGGTAGGAAAAATTATGCTTTTGCTTTACAAAATCATATAAATTTACTTATTAAAAATAAAACTGTTTGTATATTTCCAGAAGGTAGGAGGACAAGTGACGGTAATTTTTCTCAAGCTAGGGGAGGTTTGGGGTATCTGATGTTCTCAACATTTACACCCGTCTTGCCAGTATCCATAAAAACTTTTTATGGAGTTTCTTTTCTAGATTTTATTTTAAGAAGAAAAAAAATCAAGGTCTATGTAGGCGAAATGATTTATCCAAAAGATGTTTTTACTACAAAAAATCCAAAAGTTTTAGATTT
>CAYLWA010000032.1:0-5613 GCA_964387335.1 uncultured Candidatus Saccharibacteria bacterium
GGTATTTTTAAAAATAAAAAATTGATTATCAATACAATATAAATAATTATGTCATCTATTAGTATTTGTAATTTATGATCTTAAACATCAGTGTATATATTAAATAATATGATAATTTGTATAGTATAATTTTACTTATGAAAAGCAGAATGGGAAAAGATTTCATTATAACAGATCAAACAGAGGAATTTAATAACAGAATTAATGCTATAAGAAGAATGCCTCAAGGAAAAGATAAACAGCTTGAAGCTGTTTTATTTAGGACAGATGTTATGTTAGACAACGCAAGGATATTTCAGTTTATATTTGAAAACGCTTATAAAACCACTAGGTCTTGTAGAAGGATGGATGAAAACATTAATGATTTTAAAAGACAAATAAAAGAAAAAGTCAGGTATATGGCACACCCAGATGAAGCTATTGTTTTTTTAAATGATCTGATTGCAAAAATGTTCGCTGTTAAAAACACACTAGATAATACAAATGGAATAAGTGCAACTGATATATATGAAATGCTATCAGGTAAAAAACCTAAAAAAATAGTTATACTAGACACAACAAGAATATTTCCTTGTTTAAGGGTAACGAATAAAAAAGATTTTGATAGACTTGCTCCCTACAGCTTGGGGTTTAGTCGTGATGTAAATTTTAAAATACCTCATATATCAGATTTTTCATATCCAATAATTGTTATGAACGAAGAGAGAATTGGAGAAATTGGAGATATAAAATACGCAGATATTTATAAACACGAAACAGCTCACGCAGAACATAACATGATTAGAGATCTTTCAAGGGTCATATCTAGACAAATTTGGATTAGTCCAGATCACACAGTAAAAGAAGCACAAGATCGATTATACCAAAAAATTGATATTTATGAAGATGATGGATTAATTGGTGAAGAAGAAGTAATAAAAGAATGTAAATTATTATTATTTCAAGTTCTAGAATTAGCAAAAGATGAAATACTAGCAGGATTTTCTTCTAATGATGATATTGAAGAAAGAAGAAGGGTTATTTTAACAAAGGGTTTTATCTATGATTACATACAAAACTTTCTAAATATAATGCCACAGATAGCCATCTTGAAATTTTATTTTTTCATAAAAATGAAACCTTCGAGACTTTACAAAATATTATGGGATGAATACGAAACAGTGTTAAAAGAACAAACAGATCCTGTATTTGAAATATTAAAAACTTATTATATTTTAAGATTAAATAAAAGAATACAGTTATTTAGATTAGTTTTAGCTCAAATACCTTTTTATAAATGGAAAGAACAAATGGAAAGATCTGGTTTTTGGATAGAAATTCAAAAAATAAAAGAGTGCTTAGATTTAGGTATCAGTATAGATGAGTTATCCTCAGAACTTAAAGATGAACAAGATAAATGTTTCGTGAGAAAATTAGAAGAAATAATAAAAGGAAAAAAGAAGTAATCCTAAAAATAAATACTATGAAGTCAGAATATTTAATAACAACAGACAAATACAAAAGTGACATAGGCAAAATAAGATCGTTGCCTCAAGAATCAGATACTGAAAAAAGATACAAACATGAGAAAGCTATGGAATTCAGAATGGAAGTTATGCTTGATAATGCAAAAATAATGAAAGTAGCCTTTGAAAGTATTTGTGAAAATCCAAGACAAACAAAAGAAGAACTTATAGAAAAAATAAAACAAAAAACTTTATATATTGCTCATCCAGAAATGGTATCTATTTTTGTAAAAAAAATAGTCAAGAATATAGAAACTATTAAAAAGTTTCTAAATGGTGATTTTGTGACAGCGTCGGACATATTTAAAGCATTGTCAAATAACCGTAAACCTAGTGGTTTAGTATATCTAGATACAAAAAATACACTAGTTCCAATTTTATATATAACAAAATAAACAGACTTTGATTTAGTGGATGAAAGAGAAAATATTGGTGGTTTTTATAAAAAAGAATTCAGAATTTATGACCCAAAACAAGGATATACTTTTATATTTCCATTAATTGTAATAAAAGGAAACAAAGAATTTAGAACCTCTGAAATTAAAATTCACGAACAAGGACACGCCGAAAATGATTTACTTTCACAAGTAAGTATAAAAAATAGATCAAAATTTCTTTGGTTGAGATTTGAAGATGATTACTCTCGAAACCAAGATCGTGTTAATACCTTAAAAAGAAATTATGATAATTTACAATCTACTTATGCACGAATCAAACAAGATGAAATAATAGCAAAATGGAGACCTCTACTATTTAAACTTTTAGAAACCACAAAAGATGAGATAATAGCCGATATGGGAGCAAGATCTAATCTAAAACATGTAAATAATTTAATAAAAAGAAATTTTGTTTACGATTATATAAAAAATACATTTAGAATAGATCCTCAGAGTGAGCTTTATTATATACTATGGAATGAATATGAAAGAATTATAAATGAACAAATAGAAACCGTTAATTATATAATGACTATTTATAACCTCTTTAACCTAAGGGAAAGAATGGATTTGTTTAGATTAGTTTTAGCTCAAATACCTTTTTATAAATGGAAAGAACAAATGGAAAGATCTGGTTTTTTAAGAGAAGCAAATTTATTAAATTTAATATTTAGAAATGGTGGACTATACAAAATCTCAAAAGCACTTGAAGATGCTGATTTATCAGAAGACAGATCTATGATACCAAAATTAGAAGATTTTTTAAAAAGACATTCAAGTAATTCAATATTAAATAATTTAAATTAAAATAAACTACTTACCCAGAAAAACTTTTTCTAAGACTCCTGCTTTTATAATATCATCAGGTTTTCCTTCTGTATAAACCTTACCCTTGTCTAAGACATAAGCTCTATCAGTTATTTCAAGAAGTGATTTTAGATTATGCTCAACAACAATAATAGCCATTTTTCTTTTTTGATTTATTTCTTTTATTTTTGCAAAAACCTCTTTAACTATCTTTGGAGCAAGACCGAGTGATGGTTCATCTAAAAGTAAAATTTTTGGATCAGTCATAAGTCCCCTAGCAATAGCAAGCATTTGCTGTTGACCGCCAGACAAAACACTCGATTTGGATTTGATCTTATTTTTCAAAACTGGAAAAAATTCTAAAACATCTTCTATTCTTTCTTTCCTGTATTTATCATTTTTAATAACATAACCACCGATTTCTAAATTTTCATAAATAGTCAAATCTTTAAAAACTCTTCTGCTTTGGGGTACAAAACAAATACCCCTGTTTACAACTTCATAAGATACTGGTGTAAATTCCTTACCCTCCCATAATATCTTACCAGACTCAATCGGAGCAAGACCGAAAATAGTTTTAAGTATAGTTGACTTACCGGCTCCATTTGGACCCATTAAAGCCACAACTTCACCCTCGTCTATGGACACAGAAGCTCCATCAAGAGCTTTTACACCCCCATAGTGAACTTTTATATCTTTCAGTTGTAAAAGAGTTTCTTTTTGCATTTTTTACTTAATTACTTCAATCCTTTGTTATCTTTTTAATAGACGCATCTTCATCTTCAACTGTACCAAATATTTCTTCAAATTGTCTCAATGAATCATTTCCGATACTTCTATATTAAGTCAATCTGCAAAAAAAGCAATCCTTGATACTTAGATAGAATTCGTAAATCTACTTTGGCATAAAATGTCCAAGTGGATAAAAATTGTATGTAAAAATAATACACTACCTAACTTTTACATATTCCCCGTTTTTTACAACTTTAATAGTAAAACCTAAATCAGAATTACCTTTTTCATCTAATGAGTACTTACCCATAAAACCATTATAATCTTTAACATTTTGCAAAATCCAATTTTTTACCTTTACACTATCGTCACCTACATTTTCTATACCAGAAACTAATATTTTAATAGAATCATAGGTTGAAGCTGTGTGAAACGGTATTAAAGGTTTGCTATTATATTTTGACTCAAATTTGGTAAAAAATGATTTTAGATCTGAATTATTTGAGTTATAGTTTGGATCAGCAAAATATATACCCTCAAAATTACCTACTATTTTTTTAGCATCTTGATTTAATACAAAACTAAAATCCGAAAATATTGGAATGTTTACATTTTGTTCTTTGAGCTGTTTAACAAAATGGGCGCCACTTATACCAGTTTGAGACCATATTGCCACAGTTTGCACATTACTATTTTTTATTTTAGCAATTAATGTTTTAAAATCAGTTGTATTTGGATTAAAATCTTGATCTACCACAACACTACCACCTAGTTTTTTTATTTCATTTAGAAAACCATTTTTAACATCCTGATTATATTCTGTAAGTTCTGTTACAATGGCAATTTTTGTATATCCCAGACCAACCATTGCTCTGGCGGTATCAATACCCGCCAAAACATCGGAGTTTGCCATTCTAAAAATATATTCTCCGGCTTCATCAACACTCTTACCGCCTGTTACAGGTGTCATAATAATAACTTTTTTTTCATTTGCAATAGGAGCAGATGCAACCGTTCCATTACTACACATAGCACCAATAATATATTTTACTTTGTCTATGTTTATAAGCTTGGAAACAGCAGAAAGACCTGTTTTACTATCACATTTTGAATCCTCAACTATCAACTCCAACTTTCTACCATTAATTCCTCCTTTATTATTTATTTCCTCAACAGCTAACTGAGCCGTGTTTCTAATATTTTCTCCAACAACAGCAAAATCACCTGTCATAAGAGAAGCTAAACCTATTTTTATAACCTTATCATTTTGTTTGTTTACTCTAATAAAGACAAATATTACAAATAATATGACCAGAATTAAAAAAAATATTTTTTTCATTTTTATATATTACAAATTTTTTATTATATAAAATTCAAAACTACTCCCCTAAATACGCCTCTATGACATCCTTCCTAGACAAAACTTCATCTGACTTACCCTCTGCTAGGAGTTTTCCTGCATCTAAAACATAAATATAATCTGAAAGTTCCCTTATTAAATCCATATTATGCTCCACCAAAATAACAGCCTTGCCTTTCTCTCTTAACTCTTTTATAACAGACACGACAATTTTAACCATTTCAGGAAACAATCCAGCAAAAGGCTCATCAAGAAAAACTATCCCAATATCTCCTGTCGGAGAATGGACCATAGACAAAACTCTACCAATTTCTAACAACTTCCTTTGACCATAAGAAAGATTATTTGCTAGTTCATCTTTTTTACCATACAAACCCACTTTTTCTAGAACCCCTTTAGCTATTTCAAGATGAAATTTTTTATGTTTTTCAAATAAAGCACTAGCTAAATTTCTTTCTGTTAAAACTAAAAGTATGTTGTCTAAAACCGTCATTTGTTCAAACAACCTAACATCCTGAAAAGTTCTAGTCATCCCAAATGAAGCGATGTCATAGCGATTTATTTTAGAAACCTTTGTATCTTTTCCAATGTATATAAAACCGCCATCTATTTTATACATACCTGTTATGGTGTTTATAAGAGTAGATTTGCCTGAACCATTTGGACCAACGAGAGCCGTGATTTTACCAAAATCAAAATTTAAAGAGAGATCGTCTATTGCTTTTACACCGCCAAACTGTTTTGTTAAATTTTTAATCGAAAGCATTTTATT
>CAYLWA010000033.1:0-5434 GCA_964387335.1 uncultured Candidatus Saccharibacteria bacterium
CGAACCCACATCTCTTGCGAGACAACATTTTAAGTGTTGCGCGTATACCAGTTCCACCATCCGAGCAATAATTAAAGTCTATATCTAAATCGTTTTTTTTTCAACCTCTCAACTAAAAGTTATAAAACAATAAAAGATAAAAAATAATCATAATTAGATTAAACCAAATACAGTCTTTTGAATATATTTCACTTTCAATTTTTTTTATATAATTTATATTCACAGAGTTTATTATAGGACTTAAATGAAGAATGATTGGTAATAGTAGACAATATTTTCCCAAATTACCGTATTTAATTACTGTGTAAAAAAATAATAAAAAAAATGATAAAGAGAACCATATGGCGTGGTTATAATTTTTAAATAAACCTCTTTTTACTAAAAAATCTATCATTTTGAGGCCACGGTGGGATTTGCACCCACGCGTCGCGGTTTTGTCATAAAGATCTTTAGACAGACTGCTGTTATAACATTAATATAATGTTTGAGGCCACGGTGGGATTTGCACCCACGCATCGCAGTTTTGCAGACTGCTGTGTTAACTAACTTCACCACGTGGCCATTATTTATATTTATTTCTCAAAATTTCTCTTTGTTCCCTTGTTTTATAAAATTTTTCCATTTTCACAGCTTCTTTCCTTGATTCAAATGTTTTTGTTTCCATAAGAGTCCAAGGTCTATATCCTTTTGTCGATCTAACATATCCATTATTATGCCTTGAAAGTCTAACAAAAACATCTTGGCAAGATCCAATATAGATGTCTTTATTTTTTAAACTTTTTAAAAAATATACATAAAACATTTTAATATAAGCGTCGCGGTTTTGTCATAAAGATCTTTAGACAGACTGCTGTGTTAACTAACTTCACCACGTGGCCGGAATTATTGTTGTATTATTCTGTCAATGTTTTGTCTATTTTTTTCACCTATATCTATTGCAAAATCAATATGTGGAATCCTGGCAATTCTTGAATTATCTCTTATGAATTGTTTAAATTCCGATCTTTTTCTTTTTGCAAAAGATAAAGCATCTTTTTCTTCCTTATCTGGAAATGCTGTAAAGAAGATGATAGCATTTTTTTTATCATTTGACATCTCTATTTTTGTAACAGTTATGAGAGAATCTTTTGAGCTATTTAACATCAAAAATCTTGATGCTAGATGTTTTACTTCCTCTTGTAGTCTTTCTTTTTTGATATTCATATTAATAAGCTATTATTTTATCACCAGAAACTATTTCAATTTTACACTCAACCATTGAACCAAAATCTCTTTCAGTATCAATCTTGTCTGTTTCTGTTTTTTGTATTTGTAATTTTTTTACTTTTCCTGTTGCAATCTCTTCTTCTCTTCTGAAAACTTTAATATTTGAACCTGTTTTTATAACACCTTGTTCCAGTTTGCATCCTATAACCTGTCTGTCCTTAACTTTGCTAAATGTTTTTAAAACTTTTGCTGTTCCTTTTATCTCAAAAGTGTTTTCATCTTTTGGAATTTTATTTTTTAATTCTTCTTGTAGCCATTCACTTATTTTGTATATGATGTCAAATATTTTGATTGAGACACCTGTTCTTTGTGCCAAGTTTGAAGCAAGATTATCTATTTTTATTCCAAATCCAAGGATCAAAGTATTTTCTTTTCCTGATGCTAGTTTAACATCTGCCTCGGTTATATTTCCAACAGAACTTTTAATTATTTTTGTTGAAATTTCTTCGTTGTTTAGTTTAGATATTTCATAAAGGACGGCTTCAAGTCTTCCGACCGTATCGGCTTTGACTATGATAGGGAATAAGTGTTTAGAGTTTAGATCTATTTGATCTTCGTCTTTTGTTATTTGCCCCTTCATTTTCTCGGCTGATTCTTTGTCTTTGAAAACTTTAAATTCTTCACCGGCTTTTGGTAGGTTATCAAAACCAAAAATTTTTACAGGTGATGAAAATGTTGCATTTGGTATTTTTTTACCATCACAATTTTCTATCATCTTGATTTTAGCGGTGGAGTCTCCTGTTATTAGAAAATCTCCAACCTGCAAGCTCCCGTTTTTTATTATACAAGTGGCTGTTATGCCGTTTTTGCTATCTTTGTTGCTTTCTAAAATAAAACCAGAAGCTTCTTTTGATTTTTGACCAAAAGAACCTTCCATATCGGATATCAAAAGTATCATATCAAGTAGAGATTTGACACCTTCACCTGTTTTGGCTGATACATAAACCACAGGTATTGTTCCACCGTAACCTTCTATATATATTTCATTTTCAGCAAGTGAAGTTTTTGTTTTTTCAATATTCGCATCAGGTTTGTCTATTTTTGTTATTGCTACAATAAAAGGTGTAGAACTTTCTTTTATAAATTTCAAAGCTTCAAGTGTTTGAGGTTTAACACCGTCTTCGGCTGACACAACTAGTATGGCAATGTCGGCTATATTTGCTCCTCTTTTTCTAATACTTCTGAAAGCCTCGTGTCCTGGTGTATCTATAAATGTAATTTTTTCATCTTGTCCTTGTTCATTTTTGTGAATGATTTCATAAGAAGATATGCTCTGTGTAATACCACCAATCTCATTTAACGGCTTCATACTTTTTCTTATATATGAAAGCAGAGTTGATTTTCCGTGATCAATATGACCCATTATTGCCACAACTGGCGGTTTTTTAGACTCTGTTTTTTCCATATATAATTTAAGTTTAGTTTAGATCTTTTTTAGCTTTCTCTATGACCTGTTTTTCTTCTTCTGTCGTTTCAAATTGACTCTTGAATTTGTTGATTGGTTTTGCAAATATAGAAATTCTGTCTCTGGAATACATACTTGAAATAACAACCCCATCGCCATTTTCATTTACAAAAGACGTTGAGAAACTCTGGTTTCCTCCATCACCAGTTCCCTTAAATGGATTAAACCTTACTGTTTCAACAGACTGAATACTCTTGCGAAGTCTAGCTTCAACTTCTTTAAAGTATTCTATACTATCACTTTCAAATTCTTTTAGTTTGTCTATTTCTTTTTTTGCGTAAACTATGGAATCTTCGAGACTCTTTGCGTCTTTTCCTAAGAGGATTCTTTTTATTTTCATTTCAAGTCTGGCAATCCAAATAACTACAACTAAAATAAGTGTAAGTAAAACATATATTGCAATTTGGTCTATATCAAAAGGCATCGTCGGAATTTTATCATATTTTTGACCTTTTGCAAAATATGTTTTTTAAGTTATTATATCTTTTAATGAAAATGATTGATTTTATAAAAAACAGGCTAAAAAAAGAAAGAAGGGTTTTTCTTGATTTTGCATCAGCAACACCTATAAGGAGGGAGGTTTTGGATTTTGTAAACAATAACAGTTCCACTTTTTACAATCCTAGTGGTCTGTATTTGGAATCTAGAAAGGCAAAAGAAATGCTTGAAGAGGCAAAATCTATATCTGGCAATTTTTTAAACACTTCAAAAGACAATATTGTCTTTACATCTTCTGGTACAGAGTCAAATAATCTTGCAATCTTGGGTATCTATAAAAAAGCAATATCTTCTGGTATAAAAAGACCACATATCATAACTTCAAAAATAGAACATCCATCTGTTTTAGAGGTTTATAAATATTTAGAGACTGTTGGGGCTAGTGTAACTTTTTTAGATCCTGAAAAAGACGGCACAATAAACCCAGAAAAAATTTACAAAGAAATAAAAGAGGATACCATTTTAGTTTCTTTGATGTATGTAAACAATGAGATAGGCACAGTAAATAAAATAAAAGAAATTGGTAATCTAATAAGAAAGTATAAAGAAGAGAAAGGTTCTAGCTACCCGTATTTTCATAGCGATCTTTCTCAGGCCCCACTTTATTACCCCTTAGATGTCTCCACTTTAAAGCTGGATTTGGCAACTCTTGATGGTATAAAGATTTACGGACCAAGATCTGTTGGAATACTTTTTGTATCAAATAAAGTTTCAATAGAACCAGTTTTTTTTGGTGGTGGACAGCAGGGTAATATCCGTTCTGGCACAGAAAGTCCTGTAAATGCTATGGCTATGGCAATAGCGCTTGATTTGGCAAAAAATGAAAGAAAAGAAAATGTTGAAAAGGTCTCAAAACTTAGAGATTATTTTCTGTCAAAAATATTAGAAGCTTTTCCAGAATCTTTTGTAAATGGATCTCTTTCAAACAGATCTCCAAACAATATAAATATATGTATGAAAGTTTCTGGCAAATATTTAGATGCTGAATATTTGGTTGTTGCTATGGATACCTACAGCGTTTGTCTGTCTTATTCATCTTCTTGTAGGACACTAAAAGAGGATTCAAGTTCTTATGTGGTTGAATCTTTAGGAGATAAAGAGTGCGCAAAATCAAGTTTGAGATTTACTTTGGGCAAAGAGACAACACAGGATGATCTGGATTATGCACTGTTTGCATTAAAAAAAGCTGTTAATCAGGTTTTACTTTAAAAAATATTTGTTATAATTAAATTCAAATGGAAGATCTAAATAAAAATCAAATTATACTTTTAACAATCTTAATATCTTTTGTAACATCTATTGCAACAGGTATTATGACAGTATCTCTTCTTATGGAAGCTCCTGTTGAAGTTACAAATACTATAAATAGGGTTGTTGAAAAAACTATAGAGACGGTAACACCAGAGATTGTAAATAACAGTAAACAAACCAAAGAGGTTGTGACAGTTGTTGTAAGTGAAGATGATAAAGTTGTTTCAGCTATAGAAAAAAATTCTCTAAGTGTTGTTAGAATCAGAGCTAGAAACAAAGAACTTGGTGTTGATAATTTTTATGGTATGGGACTTGTTGTAAATAAAGATGGACTGATTGTTACTGACAAAAAAACAGTTTCTGAGGTTATGGATTATGTAGCTATAACTTCAACTGGATTTGAAATGCCTTTGGTTTCTGTTTCTGCAAATAAAAGATCTGATGTCGGATTCTTTTTAGCAAAACCAAAAGAGAAATATAATTTTGTTCCGATTGCCTTATCTTCTGTTGATCCAAAACTTGGTCAATCTGTCGTCGTTATAGGAGGGGATAGTGTAAATGCTATATCAACAGGCAAGATAACAACTGTAAACACTTTGGAAACTTCTACTACAACAAAAATAATAACTTCGATAGAAACAGATGTTGCTTCAAAAGACTTGGTTTATGGTGGACCTCTACTTTCTCTATCTGGGGAAGTTTTAGGAATGTCTCTTTCAGACTTCTCTTCACTTAAAGTCTTTATACCGTCTTATGTTATAAAAAGAGAAGCTTCTTTAATAAAGATTAACTAGATTACCTGAAAAAGCTGAGTCGTCTCGGCTATTTAAATTTGTGTATTTTTGCACACCTATCCCACCAAAGCATAATTTTAGAGCACGGATATTTTTCTGCTGAAAAATTCCTCGTGCTCGGCTCGGTCAGCCTCGCAAGTCTCTAAAATTATGCTTTGGT
>CAYLWA010000034.1:0-5324 GCA_964387335.1 uncultured Candidatus Saccharibacteria bacterium
TGAATATAGATGTTGTTATGCTTACGGGTGATGATCAAAATACAGCAAAATATATTGCATCTCGTGTCGGAATAAATACTGTATTTTCTAATGTTTTACCACAAGATAAATTAAATAAAGTAAAAGAATTTCAATTAGATGGTAGAATCGTTGCTATGGCTGGTGACGGTGTCAATGATGCTCCTGCTCTTGCTCAAGCTGATGTTGGTATTGCAATGGGCACAGGAACTGACGTTGCTATTGAATCATCAGGCATTACTCTTTTATATGGCGACATTTCCAAATTAGTAAAAGCTATAAGGTTATCAAAAATTACAATGAGAGGCGTTAAACAAAATCTTTTTTGGGCTTTTATTTATAATATAATAGGAATTCCACTTGCCGCGGGTTTATTTTATCCGATCTTTGGGTGGTTACTTAATCCGATTTTTGCTGGGTTTGCAATGGCTATGTCGAGTGTATCAGTTGTTTCCAATTCATTAAGAATTAAAATGAAGAAAATATAATTATGAAAAATCAACATTTAAAAAAATATAATTTTTATATAAATGGTATGCGTTGTAACGCTTGTGTCTTTGTGATAGAAAACGAATTGAATAATTATGAAGGTGTATCTGGTGTTAAGGTTAGTCTTGATACTAATAGTATTGAAGTTGTTGGTGATTTTGGAAACAGATCTCTTCAAGAAATTGTTGATTTTCTCACGATTCCTATAAAAGATAATGGTTATATTATTTCCATTGAGCCACTTTCATATAATAAAAAATTATCAGAGTTTAAGATTGCAATTCCTATCGCCTTGGTTTTTATAGTTTTTTTCTTTTTGTTGCAAAAAATAGGATTTGTGAATTTAATTGGTGGAAATAGTTTAAGTTTCGGGACAGCTTTTATAGTTGGTATTGTAGCTTCACTTTCAAGTTGTATGGCTGTTGTTGGTGGACTTTTACTTTCAATGTCTGCAACCTTTTCCAAAAATGGTGGTAGGTTTAAATCACAAATTATGTTTCATCTTGGGAGACTAATTTCCTTTTTTATACTTGGTGGTGTTATAGGTGTTTTAGGGTCTTTATTTACTTTAAATTCAACAATTACTTTTATTATAAGTATGATCATCGGTGTTGTTATGATTATACTCGGCATCAATCTTATTGATGTTTCTAGTTTAACAAGTAAGTTTCAAATAAAAATGCCAAAGTTTGTTGGTTCTTATGCTCACAAGTTGTCTAAAATAAATAACTCATTTATACCTTTTGTGGTTGGTGTGGCAACTTTTTTCTTACCTTGTGGTTTTACTCAATCTATGCAGTTATACACTTTGTCATCAAAAAGTTTTTTTGTTGGTTCAATGACAATGTTTATTTTTGCTCTTGGCACGTTACCTGTTTTACTATTGATCAGTTTCAGTTCCTTTAATATCAAGGGTGGGGTAAAATCTGGCGTATTTTTTAAATCTGTTGGTATAATTGTTATATTATTTGCCATATTTAATATAATAAATAGTTTAGCTTCGGTTGGAATTATAGATCCTTTATTTAATTTTTAGTTTGATTATGGAAAAAAAATTTATATCTTTTGTAATTATTGTTGGAGCTATTATTGTGGGTCTAATTATTATATTTATAAATAGTTCTTCTGGTGGCAAAGTTACTAATGCAAATAATGTAAATATTGTAGATGGTAAACAGATAATAACTATTGATGTTGGTGGTGGTTATAATCCAAAAAAAAGTGTGGCAAAGTCCAATATTCCAACCATTATTAAATTTAATACAGACGGTGCTTTTGACTGCTCATCATCTGTTAGGATTCCAAGTTTAAATATCAGTAAAATCTTACCTCAAACAGGTATTACTGACGTTGACATAGGATCTCCAAATGCCGGGACTTTAAATGGTCTGTGTAGTATGGGAATGTACAGATTTCAAATTGACTTTAAGTAATTCTTGTTATTTTACTAGACACTTTTAATGGATTAACTTATACTAAGTATCTTCATTATAAGAAGTTTTAATATAATAATTATGTATACAAAAGAAAATTTTTGGAAATCTTTACAAAATGAAATAAGGATAATAAAACATTTGGCAACAAAAGCTTTGCCAGAAAAGATGGATTATAGACCTACTGAAAAATCAAGAACAACTATTGAGTTGATGCAGTATCTATCTGCTACCGGCATGGCAACAATGAAAGTTTTACTTAATGAAGATATGAAAATGTATTCTGACTATGATGCTTTTAAATCTGATGTTAGTTTAGAAAATTTTTCTGAAAAAATGGATTATCAGGAAAAAGAAATGAAGGAAATCTTTTCAAAATTTACAGAAAATGATTTTGGCAAAGAATTTGATTATTACGGTGTTAAAACAAAAGCTGAACATTTAGTTGACGGTGTTTTAAAAAATTTTGCAGCTTATAGGATGCAGTTGTTTGTATACCTAAAAACTTCTTGTGACGAAAATCTTAATACTTATAATGTTTGGGTTGGAATGGATAGTCCTAAAAACTAGTTGATTTATTATGAATCTATTTTATCAATACTTAAAAAAATATTGGAAATATTGTGTCTTGGTGATTTTCCTTGCTTCTATAAATCAAATTTTTTCACTTTTAGATCCAATTATTTTTAGGCACATAATAGACAATTACGCCACTAAGTTTGATAAATATACAACAAATCAGTTTGTAAGAGGGGTTTCTTTTTTACTCTTTCTTTCTCTTTCAACAGCTTTTGTTTCCAGGGTAGCAAAAAATTTTCAAGATTATTTTTTGAATTCTGTCACTCAAAAATTTGGTAGAGATATTTACACAGATGGAGTTAAACATTCACTATCTATGTCATATCAAGTTTTTGAGGATCAGAGAAGTGGTGAGACTCTCTCTGTATTACAAAAAGTAAGATCTGATTCAGAAAAATTTATACAATCATTTATAAATATTTTCTTCATATCATTTATTAGTTTTTTGTATGTCATCATATATTCATTTACCGTCTATTGGGGAGTTGCTGTTATGTATATAGTGACAGCTCCTCTTATGGGATTTGTTAGTTATTTTTTGAGTAAAAAAGTAAAAGACGTTCAGGCAAAAATTTTACTTGAAACAAATATGTTGTCTGGTGGAACAACAGAATCTCTTAGGAATATAGAGCTGGTAAAAAGTCTAGGATTAACTGATCAGGAGATAAAAAGATTAAATTCAACAACTGATAAAATATTAAATTTAGAATTAAAAAAACTCAAATTTATAAGGAGTATAAGTTTTATTCAGGGAACTCTGGTAAATTTTATCAGAGTGTCAATATTGTTTTTTATGTTGTTTTTGATTTTCAACAAAACAATAACTTTTGGTGAGTTTTTCTCTTTATGGATTTATTCTTTTTTTGTTTTCAATACATTGTCAGAGGTTTCTGTTGTGTTAACAAATTATAGAGAAACAGAGGCTTCAATTAAAAATTTTGAAAAAATTCTTAGTGCGCCAAAGGAGTTAGTGCCTGAAAATCCAAAACAATTAAATTCCATAAAAAATATAACTTTTGAAGATGTATCTTTTAAATACAACAAATTAGGAACAAATGCTATTTCAAACATTTCTTTGAGTGTAAATTCAGGGGAAACAATCGCTATTGTTGGGCCATCTGGATCTGGTAAAACCAGTCTCTTGAAAATTTTAGTTGGTTTGTATGAACCAGTTTTTGGCAGGGTTCTTTATAACAATATTTCCGGTTTTGATATAGATAAAAATTCACTTAGAAAGCAAATTGGTTTTGTGACCCAAGACACTCAACTTTTTGCTGGAACAATAAGAGAAAATCTTCTTTTTGTAAATCCAGAGGCAACAGATGAAAAGTGTTTAGATGTCTTAAATAGAAGTGCTTCAAACTCCATACTAATGAGAGCAAAACAAGGTTTAGATACAACAATAGGCGAGGGTGGAGTCAAAATATCAGGCGGAGAGAAACAAAGGCTTTCCATAGCACGGGCGCTACTTAGAGATCCAAATATACTTATATTTGACGAGGCAACCTCTGCTCTCGATTCTTTAACTGAAGAGGAAATAACAAAGACTGTAAAAGATATTACTTCAAAAAAAGATATGATAACTATACTTATTGCTCATAGATTATCTACTGTTATGCACTCTGACAGAATATATGTTTTAGAAAAAGGTCTTGTAGTTGAGGTTGGCGACCATGAGAGTCTGTTGAAAGAGAAGGGGTTGTATTATGCGATGTGGAGAGAGCAGATAGGCGAAAGATTTAATGTGTTATAATTTTGTTATGTTGAAAAGTAAAAATGATCCTTATAAAAATCTATTTAGAGATCTTGTTTTTGTTGGCATAAGTATTTTATTTGCTATTTTTATTGTAAGGGTTGGTGTTTTGGCAAACCTCTTTGCGGTTACTGAGGAAGCAAAAATACTTGGTAGTTTTATATCAGGAATATTTTTTACTTCGGCTTTTACTATTGCACCAGCGGCTATATCACTTGCGGAAATTTCCAAAACAGCATCTCCTTTTGTTGTGGCGTTTTGGGGGGCAATAGGGGCTGTTATAGGGGATATGGTCATTTTTCTTTTTGTTAGAGATAGATTTGCAGAGGATATAATGGAGGTTTTAAAAATAAGTAAAGCTAAAAGAGTTTTACATTTTTTCCATAAAGGTTTTTTCAGGTGGCTTTCTCCACTTGTTGGAGCCATAATAATAGCATCACCGCTTCCAGACGAACTCGGTATAACTCTTTTAGGTTTATCAAAAGTTAGGTCTATAAATTTAGCAGTTATATCATTTATAATGAACTTTATCGGGGTTTTATTGGTAGCCCTAGTGGCAGGAGCTTTATAAAAAAATATGAACAATCAAAATATACAAAAAAAAGAAACTTTATTTTTCTTTACACTACTGTTAGGTGTAATTATTTTAAATTATTTTTTATTTAAACCTTTTTTAAGTATTTTGTTTTTAGCTATTACTTTTTCAATATTTTTATATCCACTTCATAGATTTATTTTAAGTAAAATAACATCAAACAAATCCTTCTCGGCTTTTCTAACAATATTCTTATCTTTCATTTTTATACTTACTCCAATTATCTTTTTAGGTAAAGAGGCCTTCTTTCAAGCAAGGGGTATTTATGAGAGTCTAACTCATAATAATGTAAGTGAGGTTGATGTCCTGGTTTTGACTATTGAAAATATTGTCCAAAAAGTTTTTCCTGATTTTTCTATAAATACAGTTTCTTATGTCCAATCTATATTCTCTTGGATGACAGATAATTTTACAGATATTGTTTTTGGAACACTGACTATTGTTATAGATTTGATAC
>CAYLWA010000035.1:0-4852 GCA_964387335.1 uncultured Candidatus Saccharibacteria bacterium
ATAAAAATGCTCAAAATTTTGCTAAAAATTGGAAAGATGACGAGATTTTAAAATTCGCCAATAGTTTAGTTGATGTCTCTGACGCGGTTAGAAGTGGCGAAGGTGAAGGAGAAATTTTGCTTGAAAGGGTGCTACTTACAATTTAGCTTGTGATATAATCTTGTTTATGAAAATATATAACTCAATTTTTGGTGGTAAGGAAGATATAACAAACCCTCAATATGAAGTAAAAGGGAATAAGGTATATGCCACTATATACAACAAAGAGGCTCCTGTTAAAAACAGAATTATGCCTATGTATGAAATAAAAGGTGATAACATACATAGAACAGTTTTTCACCCAGAAGGTCATAGTATTGCCCCGGTCTATAAAATAGCTGGAAATAATATACATTCAACCATACACAATTCAAACCATATAGTAATGCCCACTTTTCATATAAAGAGATAAAAATTAATTTCAGTATCTATTTTCAGTTTTTAACTTGTATGAATTTATATCAGTGCAAACATTTATAGAATTTGGATAATATTCATCTTTTATTGTAAAAGCTCTGTGTATACATTCAGCCCTATATACTTTTGCTTTAATTTGGTTTGCGTCTCTTAAATATGTTTTTATTATAACCAAAAACCAAATTATTAATATTATTATAATAAATTTAAAACAATTATTAATCATATTTGGTGCCCCTGGCAGGAATCGAACCTGCGACCATCTCCTTAAAAGGGAGCTGCTCTACCGACTGAGCTACAAGGGCAAACTGTGCAAAATAGCACAAAAGAAATATACCAAAAAAACAATAATAATTCAAATCGTATTTTAAAGTGGCATATCAAAAGCCAAACCTCCTGGGCCTAAAAAGAGTATTGCCAAAGAGTTTATAGCAAGCAGTATAAGTGTTTCCAAGCTCAATCTTTTTTCGTTATATTTATCATCCAATATTTTTTCAGTGATTGTGAATATAAAAATAAGTATTGTTGATATTTGAGTATAAAGTCCTATAAAAAGGGTAATGGATACTAAAACTTCTGGTATGGATAAATAATTAAAAGTTTTATTTTTTCTGTTTATTGCAATTTTTAAAAAAATAAAAGCTGTAAAAATTCTAATTAAGGTTATAGCAAAGAATGAATAAGTAAAAAGTTGTGGAAATGTTGATAATAACATAAATAGATTGTATATTATACCGAAATGAAAATCAAACAAAAAAGTGAAAAAGGGGATATCAGGGTTATCCTTCATAATATAAGAAGTGCTTACAATGTTGGCTCTATTTTTAGAACATCAGATGCTAGGGGGCTTTCTCATATCTATATTTCAGGTTATACTCCGGCACCAAAAGATAAATTTGGCAGGGCAAGAAAGGAGATATCCAAAACTGCGTTAGGAGGTGAATTTTCTGTTTCTTGGTCAAAAGAAAATATTTTTAAAGTTATAGAAAAATTAAAAAAAGAAGGTTTTGAGGTTGTGTGTATAGAACAAAACAGTAAATCCATTCCTTTAAAAAAATTAAAAATCTCAAAAAAGGTCGTTTTTATACCTGGAAATGAAGTTAAAGGTCTATCAAAAGAGATCTTAAATCAAGCTGACCAGATCGTTGAAATAGAGATGGCAGGGATCAAAGAATCTTTAAATGTTTCTGTGGCTTTTGGAATAGTTGTTTTTAGCGTTTGACAAAATATAAAAATAAATTTTTTATTTTGTTATTTTAGAAATAACCTTGCCGTCTCTATCATAAAGGACAATAACTTCTCTTCTGTCTTTCCAAACTTTCTCACTTCTTTTAAGATAAACATACCAAGTTTTTTCCCAAAAATCACTGTCGTTTTTATGGGTGTTTATACAGTTTGGATAATTGATTTTTTTATATATAAAATTTTGACATTCAGAGGAATACATATTTGATATAGGTTCACTCTGGACTTTACAAGATGGATAATAGTCTATAAGGTCAAAACAAATATCGTTGTTTACTGTTTTTGGTATAGATGACAAATCCTCGTTTCTCGGTGCAGGACAGTTTGTAGAAAAAGAAGGAGAAAAATTATTGTATTGAGTTAAGTATCCTGAACATTTATTTAACTTCATCCCGTTTGAAGTAGGTGATTTGCCAGTTATAACATAGGCTTTTTCTTGTGGGCCAAGAATAACATTTTCTTCAACATTTTGCATACCTGTAAAATATAACTTAACTGTTTTAGGTATGGTTACTTCAATATTGGTCGAGGTGCTTTTTAACTTAAAATCAGTTATATCAATGTATTTATCTTTACTGGTATTTTCTATGGTTATATATTCTTCATTTGCACTTGATCCATAACCACCGTATATTCTTAAATACAAACTTAGTTTTGATGTAATAGGATCCTTCTCTAAAACTTTTTCAGCTAAAACCTCTGGACTTTCTTGTGTGCTATTTGATGTGCTTGATATGTTTGTTTGACTGTATTGCTCATTTGGAAAAATGCGACTATTTTTAATAGGATTTTTTGCATTAACAATAGATAGTATTACGAGAGCTATTAGCCCAAACATTACTAATTTATCTTCCATATACTTTTATTATACCTGATGTTTGTTACAAAAGTGACAACTTCGTCCACCAATAACAGCTCTCTCTATTGTTCCACCACAACTTTTTTTAAGACAAATACTTTTGTGCTTTCTGTAAACATTGTGAACATTTTGAAAACCACCACGAAGTCCGTCTATGTTTCTATAATCTGACATAGAGTCTCCACCAAGTTCTATTGATTTGTTTAATATAATTATCATATTTTTATAAATATTTTTAAAATCAGAATCTTTTAAATCACCAGCTTTTTTAAAAGGGGATATAGATGATGCCCAAAGTATTTCGTCTGAATATATATTTCCAATTCCACTTAATACTGTTTGATCCATAAGAGCTTTTTTGATCGGAAATTGTCTTTTGGACAAAAGCCTTTCTTTTAATTTTTTCCAATCAAAAGTTTTTTCTGTCGGTTCTGGTCCTAAAATTTTTAAATCTTTATGGTCGTTTCTTTTTTCTGTTTCAAAAAGTGTTACTTTTGCAAATTTTCTCATATCAGAAAAAGCCAAAGATTTGCCATTTGAGAACTGTATCAAAAAATGTATAAACTGATTGAAAGGATCTTTAAGTGGCCCATCTTCTACTGCAAACCATTTATCTTTTTTGAAAATGTATTTACCATACATAAGGTGTCCGGTCATTTTCATATGTATTAGTATGGTTCTGTTATTTGTTAAATGGATTAAAATATTTTTTCCTCTTCTTTCACATTTTATTATTTTTTGTCCAACCAGCTCTTTTTTAAATTTTGTAAAAAAACTCTTATTTTTTATTGTATCAAATTTTTTATCTGTCGTCTTTTTAAAATAGTCTGTCCACACAGAAGAAATTTCCAAGTTTAAAACTTTTTTCTTTAAACCTTCTGTTGTTGTGTGAACCTCTGGTAATTCTGGCATTTTTAATTTTTACTTAAATATTTTAAGGCTGATTTTATTTTATCTTTTGTATTTTCGCCTTCAATTTTTTTCAAAACTTCTCTTATTTGTCGTTCAGCATAACCTAGTGACAAAAGGGCTTCTATTATATCGTTTTGATTTTCCATTTTCTCATCACCTTCAAAGTCATCAACTTTATTTTTCAGTTCCAAAACTATTTTTTCAGCATTTTTTCTTCCAATACCTGTATTTTTAACCAAAAGATCAGAATCTTCTCTTTTTATAGCTTCAATTATATTTGAAGTTTTACTATTGCTTAAAATGGTTATGGCGGATTTTGGCCCAATACCAGAAACAGTTAAAAGTAGTTCAAAAAATTTTAAATCATCTTTTTGTTCAAAACCATAAAGATCAATAGCATTTTCTCTGACTGCTGTATATGTGTATAGACTAACTTCTGGGTTTTCTTCAAGATATCTGTGTGGAGTGTAAACTTTGTACCCAACATTACCAGCTAAAACTATTACAAATCTATCATCTTGATCTATTATTTGACCCTTTATGTATCCAATCATTTAAATATTTTACTATTTTGTTACACTTACGGCTATTGCCTTTTTATCTAAAATAGTGTAGATTATTTTTTATGCCAATAATCAAATCAGCAAAAAAAGCCTTAAGGGCTTCAAAAAACAAAAAAGCTTTTAATCTTAAAAGAAAAGATGCCGTTTCTAAATCTATAAAACAACTTAAAAAGTTGGTGGTATCTGGTGATGTTTCAGGAGCAGAAAAAATGTTTTCAACTGTTCAAAAATCTTTGGATAAAGCAGTTAAGACAAACTATATAAAGTTAAACAACGCTTCAAGGAAAAAATCACGACTTTCTAAAATGATTAAGAATGCAAAACAAAAAACCGCTTAATGCGGTTTTTTGTTATTTGTTAACTTTGTTTTTAATAATCTCCAAGTCTTCACGGATTTTCTTAACCTCTGTTTTTAGTGTGTGTAAGATGTATTCTTCGGTCTCTATTTCTTCAGCTTCTTTTTCTTCAAGCTTTTTTTCGTTTTTGATACCGGAAATTATTATATTTGTTCCAATAAAACTGCTAACTACAAGTCCTGTTGATAATAGAAGTATTGAAGAAATCAGTATTGTGATTGGTGCATCCCAAATGACAGCTTTTTGAAAAACTTCATCTGTCGCATTTCTAAACAAATAGGGGACAACCATATCTGCTGTATGCCAGATACCTCGCCAGAACAAAACAATAGATACTCCTCCTAAGAATGCATAAAATATAGGGATACGACTTAGATGACCCCTTACAAAATCTTCAAATTTATCAAATATTCTTAAAAAACTTTTTGTCTTCATTTTTTTATTATAACACAAATTTTTTT
>CAYLWA010000036.1:0-4789 GCA_964387335.1 uncultured Candidatus Saccharibacteria bacterium
AAGGATTCGAACAAATCTGCGGTTTACAAAGTTAGTAAACTTTGTCGCAGATTTGGTGCCCAGAAAATTTTAGTTTGACGAAACTAAAATTTTCGAGGGAGAAATTCCTGGTGCTTGTGCAAGGTGGAAGTATTATTTTTAAATAACAGCTTTTCTTTTATCAGATTTTCCTGTATACTTCTTATCTGTTAATTTGAATAATTTTAAAAAAATGATAACAAGAAAAACAAAAATAATAGCAAAAATTGCAGATAATAAATCTGAGGTTCCATTTATAAAAAGTTTAAAAAATGCCGGCGCTGATGTTTGGTGGCTTAACACTGCCCATCAAGATGTTGAGGAAACTATCGGTGTTGTCCAAAGGTTAAGAGAGGTTTCAAATGATATTCCTATACTACTTGATACAAAAGGCCCAGAGGTTAGAACAAAAAATCTAGAAAATCCTATTGAGGTAAAATCTGGTGATTTTATTACTTTTACTGGAAACTTAGAAGCAAAAGGTCAAAATGTTGTCCCTGTGTCATATTCAAATTTTGAAAACGAAGTGCCTGTCGGAGAAGTGATACTTTATGACGATGCTTCTGTCTCTATGGAAGTTGTAGAGAAAACAGATATTGGTATAAAATGTTTGGTTAAAAACTCTGGGGTTATCAAAAACAAAAAGAGTTTGAATGTTCCAAATGTTCATATCAGCTTACCGGCTTTAACAGAAAAAGATACGAGATTTATACATTTTTGTGCAAAAGAAAATATAGACTACATCATCCACTCTTTTGTAAGAAATGTAAATGATTTAAATGAAATAAAAAATATTACAAAAGATTATAAAGACTACAAAGGAAACATAATAGCCAAGATAGAAAACAGAGAAGGTTTTGAAAATGTTGAGGAAATACTAGATAATTGTCAGGGACTTATGGTTGCAAGAGGGGATTTGGGTGCAGAAGTTCCACTTCCAGAAATGTTCTATATGCAAAAGAAAATGGTAGAAAGTTGTCTAAGGAAAGGCAAGATTTGTATAGTTGCTACACAAGTTTTAGACAGTATGATAAAAAATCCAAGACCAACAAGGGCAGAGGTTACAGATGCTGGGAATGCAGTTTTGGATGGAACATCTGCTATTTCTATGTCAGGTGAGACTGCTTATGGAGATTATCCTATTGAGGCAACAGAAATGATGTCAAATATAATGACATTTACAGAGGAAAAAATAGATGAACTTGTGCATTTTGTGGAGTTTCCAAGAGTTGAAACTGAAGCTGTGAAAAAGGCAAGAGAAGTTTTAAATATTGCAGAAAAAGAAGGTGTAGATACTGTTGTTGTTGATAACGATCCGGAAATGGTAAAGGCTTTATCTGCTTGGCACAGTAAAGTCTTGATAGGTGCCCTGTTTTCAGATGATGTCTTGCTAAGGGAACATCAGATATATTTTGCAGTTAAAGGATTTGATAGTCTTGAAAAACTGAAAGCTATACTTGGTGCATCAAAAGTTGTGTTTGTCTCTGGTAAAGAGGCGGTGGTTAAAAATATTTAAGGAATTGGTGCTATATCCTACTAAAGTATCCTTAGTAGGATAGTGATAAATCCACATAATTTTTTCAGTAAAATTTTGAGTAAATTTTCTTACAAAATCTGGCTTTACACAGCCAGATTTTGCTTACCAGCAAACATTGACAAATATTATTTTTGTGATACAATTCGCGGTAGAATGAACACCTTAAAAGGTATTGTAACACACAAAAAGCCTCATTTTGATGAAATGATGGCAATATTTTTTCTTTATCTTTTTGGTAAAAAACAGTTCTTAAATATAGAACAAATCATAAATTCTTTCAAAATTTATTTTCACAGGGAAGATGACCTTCCAGATTATATCAAAAATGATCTAAATAGTTATATTTTCCTAGGGGTTGGAAGCGGGTTGAAACCAAGACCTAATTTTGTTTTTGATGAGCATCCTGATGCTGGTAAGCAAAGACAAAATGAAGAAACTTGTGCAACTTTGGTTGCAAAGTTTCTAGGTATTGATAAAAACCCAGAACTTTCTATTCTTCTTAAGGAAGCAAGAAGTGTTGATCTTCACGGAAATGGTGGAAATCTGCATCTGGCATCTAGTATTAAAATGATGTTTGATCAGGATCATCCATTTCAGTCTGTGTTACAGATTGCTATAACACTTCTAACTGTTTTTTATAATGATCAAGATCAATTCCACTCTTGTCGATTGGATCTTGAAAAAGCTGATAAATTTACAGTAAATAACGGAGAAAGAAAAATAAAGGTTGTTATTGGGAAAACTGGAAATAGCCAATTTGGGAGATATTGTAGATCAGAGTTTGGTGGATACCAAAATCTGATTGTGCAAAGAAATCCAAGTGGAAATGTTCAGATTTTCAAAAGAATACCCTCAAATGAAGAGAGAAGAAATGGAGTAAATGATATCGATCTTTCAGATCTGGTAAGAGTGCTAAGGATTGTGGAGATGACCATAGATGGTCAGCCTTTTACACCGAGTGCTCAAAACTGGCAAAATCTTGTATCTGAAAGAGTTGATGGTGCCGGATCCATTTGGTATTTTAGCAAAGCTGGAATACTAAACGGCAGTCTGACTGCCGATGTAGAGCCAACAAAGATACCATTTGATGAGGTTAATAAACTGGTTCAGATTTCTCTGGGAAATTCATTTCCATCAGATAGAATAGAGTCTTGTTCCAGTGGTGTTTGTACCCATATAAAAAGTAATTGTGTTTTTTATAAATACGGCCTTACTAGATGCCGTAAAATTCATAAAATCTAATCTTTTAGAATTTTTTCAAGAAACCTGCTTTACAGCGGGTTTTCTTCAAATTTAATTTCAGAATTTATATATCCTAAAAACACTAATTTCTCTAAAGCTTTTTTTAATATAGCATTAAGCTCTTCTTTGGTAAGATGATATATTGGCCCACCAACTGGTCTTCCGGCTTTAATCCATTTATCATAAGCTTTTTCAAATAATTCTTTTTCTATAAATACAGTCATTATATAATCAACTTTGGCATTTTTTAATCTGTCGGTATCTTTGTTTATAAAGTCAACTATTTCTTTTTTTCGAGATTGCCATTGGGACATTTGGGTTGTTGAAAATTGTATCCCAATATTTGCACCAGAGCTTTTACATTTTAATATAAAATCAATTTTATTATTTACATCTTCATACACATCTGTTTTCACAACTTCAAAATCAGTGAAATAATCATTTTCAATCTTTTTTAATATACTTATTAACATTTTTTCATAAACTAAACCGCTTTTATTGTAATCGTTAGACTCCAAGTATTTTTTAACTCTGATATAGGTCAGCCTTCTTTTTGGTCCAGTTTTTTTGTTAGATATTTCGGATTTCAATATTTGATAATTTAAAAGCTCCATAATTTCTTTTTTGGCACATTCTACAAGGTATTTTTTATGTAAATTTCTATTTATTGTTCCTTTTTGAAAAAAATAAAAATGTCCCCAATCTAAGTCAGATACAATATCTCCAAAACTAAGTAAATTTTCTGATCCTTCAACTAAAAACAACCCATCTTTTTCATGGTTTTCATAATATTTAACGTCAATATCGTCTTCATATTCTTTCTCCATCATACAATTATCATCATCTAAACAGGCAAGTTGCTCTTTAAGTTTTTCCATTATCTTTTGTTTTTCCAGTTGTATAAGAAAAATTTCTTTTTCACTTTTTTTTTCATCAGGAAAAGAAAGGGCGATGTCTTCTATAAGTTGTCCTAATTCTTCTGTGTAATCAGGAACATTACCTTTGGCTATTTCATTTTGTAATCTTAAGTTATCCTCAAATGATTTTTTCATACATATATAATATCAATATAATATTTAATTTCAAATTTTGACATAAACACTTTTTTATATTATTTTATAAATCAGAATGTCTTATACAGACAGGTATAAAAGATTGTTAAATGTAGTGGATCCTATCAGAGATCAGTTTAGATCAGGAATAGAATTTCAATACTTTGTTTTTCCAAAAAGTGTAAGAAATGGAGAATCTAACAGAAAAGAAAGAAGAAGTTCAGATGAACACCTTTTTGAAGCGGTTATCTTTGCTTTGAAAAAAAGAATGGTTATTGGGGATTTTAATTTGGATAAATACAAAGGTAAAACTGCTTTTGCGCCAGTTTTATATCAATCCGTCAGAGATAAATTACCAAAGAGGACAAGAAAAAGTCTTTTACTTTTTTGTTGTTTTGGCACAGCTTTTGACCTTTGGAATAGGACAGATATGTTCTTTATGTTGGGGGATAGTATCATAAGGATTGATCTTACATTACATCAATTTAGAGATGAGCCAAAAGAGTATGGAGGAAAGACGTATGTTTTTACAAGGTATCATCTTGTTGGTTCGGGGTTAAATGATATTTCAAGACAAATTGCTGAAAGTTTAAAAGATGGAGAAGGGCAAATAAATAGTATGTTAGCGAAAAAAATAAGAAGCGTTGTAAATAGATGGATAGATTATAAATGTAAAACTGTCTCTCTTGCCGGTTAAAGCCGGTTTTTGTATTTTTAAAACATAAAATATATCACTAGAAAAGACTTGACAAGTATAAATAAAGGTGTATAATATAAATAATAATCATTTTGGTACATAGTTATCATTTTGATTAAGTTGTTTGACACCATTCTTTTAGTTTTAGCAACTAAACAGCATTCAAAGTTATAAGTAACCTATGAGTGTTATTTAGTTGCTGAAATAAAAAAGAAAAAATAATAAGCAACAAAATTTCGGTAT
>CAYLWA010000037.1:0-4745 GCA_964387335.1 uncultured Candidatus Saccharibacteria bacterium
GGGTGTATTTTTACACAAATTTGTTTCTCTGTACCAGTTGCAGCGGATCTACCAGAAGAAGAATTAAGTTCACTATCTTCATCTACACCCGATTGTCCCCTGATGTCAGTTGACCCAGCTCTTGATATGCATTTATTAAAAGATAAAAATCCCCTACCCCAATCAAGTTCTTTGTTTTTCTTTGTTTGACTTGAGGTGATTTGTGTTTTTATAAAATCAGTTGATTGATTATATGCTCCATATGGATTATTTGAATCGTTTTGGGTATACTCAAACCATTTTTGCCAATAACCCCTTGATGTATCTTTTCCAAAGTTTTCGTAGTTATCAATGATTCTGTCTATGGTACAAGCCG
The DNA here is from genome assembly GCA_964387335.1 of uncultured Candidatus Saccharibacteria bacterium. Lineage (GTDB taxonomy): Bacteria > Patescibacteriota > Minisyncoccia > Phycocordibacterales > DATDWN01 > CAYXZA01. The sequence goes on from CAYLWA010000037.1 coordinate 356, forward strand.
GTGGTTTTTGTTGGTCAAGGTAGTTTGTGATAAGCGCAATTCTAACTTGTAAAGCAAATGGTTTACAAAGCCCATTTAGTTGATTTCCGAGCACTCTTTCTAGTTGTAAATCTGCTTGGTTTTGGAAAAATCTTTCTGGATTTGTGATAAAAGCTGGATTTCCTTTGAAACCGTTGTTTATCCAATTTACTGTTTGGGCAGTTATACCTTTTAGTATGCTTTGAGCTGCTTGATAGGCAATACCGTCTAATATGTTTGTTGTTATTTGGGTTGAAAGGGTTGAGGCTGCTGTAATTGGTTGTGTTCCAAAAGCTTCAACTGGTTCAGCGACCGCAACTACGGTATTTTGGACAAAGTTTGCAGGATCCAAAACCCATTGTGGCCAAGGAAAAGCTTCTGTTTTTCTACCTGTAATAAGGAAACATAATAATATTATGATATAAAAATATTTTCTTGACAGTTTAATTTTAGAAAAAAATGTATAAAACATAGGATATTTGTAGTTAATTATAAAACAACATCCAAAAAATATCTATTGAAACTGTTGAAAACCTTTGTATAAGAATTATTTTTAATTTTGGAAATATTGACTAATTTTATACAACACCATCTGAAGTTTTTTTATATTTAATTGATAGTTATTTAGATGTAAAAATCCATAAACTGGGTCATCTAGTATTTTTGACGCACCTTCTATATTTTCTTTGACGTCTTTTAGAGCATTTAAGTATGTTAGGTGTAAACCGACGGCATCGGGCGGAGCACTTATTTTTAGTGTGTTATTTATAACAGCGTTATATGAATCTATTATAGGTAAAAGTTTTTTTAACTCTTGCTTATTTTCGCCTTTCAAGGCATTTTCTATTATTTCTAGCTCTGTTTTTTGTTTTTTATCTTTTATTGATCCAGAATAGAAAGCGTCTGCCATTTCCTGCTCATATTCAGATTTTGTTTTAAGTTTAGATACTTTAATATCTTTTATTTCAAACTTTGGTGTAAAATACAAAGTCACATCTTCTGTTGAATCTGAAGCTATTTTATCTATCTGATCTGTCGTCAAATCCTCGCTATTTTTTTGTTCAGAAAGGTAGTTTACAAAAAAGTTTTGAGCAACTTCACCTGTCAATGATGATTGTTTGATCAGACTTATATCATCTGTTGCCTCTTTTGGTTTAAAAACAAAGCTTTGTTCTGACTCTTTGCTATCTAAAACTCCGTCACCGTCACTGTCTTGCTTGTTTGGATTTGTTCCTAAAAGGGCCTCTTCCCAGTCTTTTAAACCATCACCGTCGCTATCCAGATCTGACTGTTTGTTAACTTCAACAGAAATTGTTTCTGCCCTTTCTCGTGCCTCCACCTTTTTATTTTTTTGACTTATGTAAACGCTTGTTATCAGACTTATACATAAGATCAAAACTGCAAATATTTTAGAATGAGTATAAATCATATACAATAAAATATAACATAAGATATAATATAAGCATACTTAAAATTATTAACAATTATTTTTATATGAAAAAAATCTTATTATTAACATTTATTAGCTTATTTGTAGTTCCTTTAAGTCTCGTCTTTTCACAGGCGTGTTCAGGAGATATTTTTGGAGATCAAAATGCTTCAAATCAGTGTGCCAAAACAACGCAAGAGCAAGCCAAAGCCAAAGGATACAATGCCAACTGCTCCGTTGAAATATCCACATCCCCTAGTGGTCAAACACTGTATTCACCTGTTTGTAATATAAATGGAGTTGATGGTTTTGGTGCAAACCTCTTGTCTGGTTGGAATACAGCAAGCGGAACACCGGCTGTAAATTCTGGTTGGAATATTTTAAACACTGAACTTAATAGGATCAGCACCTTTGGTGTAACTACTGGTTACAACGGCACCTCATCATCCCCTCTTTTATCTACAACCACTAGTCCTCTTGCAAGGTCAACTCGTTCTATTGAAGCAAGGATAGACGCTATAAGACAGCAGATTTTTTCTGGAACAAGGAAAATGTATCAAGATCAGTTAAATGAATATGCCGAGATTAACCCTGGGATTAAATCAACCGTTGATTCTATTTTATCTAAAACTTATTCTGGTGATGGTGTTGGTAGTTTGACATTTAAACCAGATCAACCAAAAACTTCATCACAAACACCATCTTCTTCAGGTGGCAGTAACTCTTGTCCAACATTTTCTAGAAATCTAAAACTTGGAGATTCTGGTAAGGACGTTTTAGCTTTGGAAGATGTTTTGTATTCTGAAGGTTTGTATAGTGGAAATGACAGCAACACCTTTAATAGTGAAGTCGAGGAAGCTGTTAGGGATTACCAAGTTAAATACAGAACTGATATTTTAGACAGAGCTTCTTTAAAAGATCCAACAGGTATAGTCGGAGCTTTAACAAGAGAGCATTTAAATAACAGGTGTAAAACTGGTGTGGTAAATAACGCAGATGACCCTATAACAAATACTCCTGTTAGTGTTGATCCTAATAATATGTCATTTAGATTTATTAAAATCGCAACTGTTGAAAATGGCTGGGTATCTTGGAGAGAAGTTGAGCTTTATGAGAAAAAAGTTGTAAATGTTTCTGCTACATCCTCTGTATCAACTGCCAATTGTTATGTTCTGCCAAACGGAACAAGTAATTGTAATAATCTTGGATCTACCACTTCAACAACAACGGTTGAATCAAAGATAAGTATCCTTCCTTCTAAGATAAATGCGCCATCTTTTACATTTCCTGGAGCAAATCTATCAGAAGTTTCTGCTGGAAAAGCTGTCGATGGAAATATTGAGACTGCTTGGAATGCCGGTGAAACCAATGTGCCTTGTAGAACACCAGGCACACTTGGTTGTCCTTCTGCTGTTAGAGAAGCAAACTTTATAATAGACCTTGGAAAAATTAAAAATATTTCCAGAATTAGACTTATTGAAAATGGAGACACTATAACAGAAGTTACGACTGTCTATGTAAGTAACAACGGAAAAGATTACACGGAACTTACAAAATTTGTTGGCCCTATTGCTGATAGACAAAATCTTGATTTTCCAAAGAAAATAAATCCAAATGCCCCTTCACCTAAAATAGCCGGTGCGGTTGTTTCAAAAGGTCTCCCAACTGCCGACAATCCAAACATCTTGTCTATTATGAACACCGCCAAAACAGAACTTTACAATATGGCACTAGGTTTGCCAGCATCAACAACAGGAACAGCAACCCTTAAACTAAAAGTTTCTTCGTATGGATACTCTCCTGCGGGCAATTTCCAATATGTTTGGAGAGTTGAAAATGCAGATTACATCAGATTAGAAAAAAGTATAGAGAATGATCCTTCTTTGGGTGCTCTGGATGCTCAAGAGAGTGGTGGATCTTGTACAACAGACAAAGATGCTAAAAACGCCTCAATGTTTCCAACTTATGATTCTTCTATGTCTAGTTTAAATATGTCCCCACTTATACTTTTCAGTTACAGATTCATTAACCCGTCTGTCGTCTATGCTCCGATTTCTGAATATGCAACCTTGTGTAATGTTGGAAAGAGATATATAACAAAAATGACTGCTTATAAATCTGACAGTAATAAAATAGCGGAATTTAAGTTTATAATTGAGGTTTCAAGATAGAAGACATCTTAATCCAAGTTTCTAGATTTAAGTCTTCTGCTCGGTGGTTCAAAGGAATATTTAAATTTTCAAAGGCCAGAGTAATCTGGTCTTTTGAATATATAGGAGCTAGATTACTTAAAAGCATTTTTCTTTTGTGTGCAAAACCAGCTTTTATTAGTTGAAAAAAATCAGAAATTTCTTTTTCACTTCTTTTATTGGTTACTTCTATCTTAATAATAGCTGAATCTACTTTTGGTTTTGGAGTAAAAGATCCGGCTTTAACCGTTTCTATAAAAACAGGTTTGCCAAAAAACTTTACAGATAAAGAAAGTATGCTCTCTTTGCCGTCTCTCGCTATTATCCTGTCACAAACTTCTTTTTGGATTAAAAGTACTATTGTTTCTGGACTAAGATTTGTTTCTAAAAATTTTTTTATAATCTCCCCTGTTATATAGTATGGAATATTGGCTACAAGTTTATATTTTTCAAAAATATATTTTTTTGGATCAAAATCCAATATATCCATTTGTAAAATTTGAAGTCTCTTGTTTGTTAATTCCTTTTCAAATCTTTCATTCAGTATTGGTATCATATCAGAATCCTTTTCAACAGCTAAAACTCTACTTTTTTCAAGTAATTTCTCGGTTAAAACCCCTTTACCTGGGCCGATTTCCAAGACTAGAGAATTTTCTTTCAGATCCCCTGCTTCTACTATACTTTCTAGGGCTCTGTTAGATGTTAAAAAATGTTGCCCTAATGACTTTTTAGCTTTCATAAAAATAGACTAGCA
>CAYLWA010000038.1:0-4716 GCA_964387335.1 uncultured Candidatus Saccharibacteria bacterium
GGGTTCGAATCCCGGCACTCCGACAAATGATTAAATTTTTAAAACGATAGATTTTAGTTGAAATCATAATAAGTCTTTAAAAGACAATATCATTTATAAAAGACACTCTCGATATTCTTCTGGACATATCTATATGCACCACAGCCAAATCGCATACAAAATCAATATCTTCTAGATTTTTTTCTAGAATGTATGTTTCTATAACCCTTCTTAACCTTAGAGATTTGTAAGTGTGCATATTGTCCTCTGCCCTATAAGAAGATGTTTCGTGTGAGACTTTACTATCGTTTATTTCACGTGTAACGCTTTTTACTTCAATAAAGTGCAATACCCCATCTTTTTTTGCGATTATATCTATTTCACCCCATTTTTTTAAATAGTTTCTGTCTATTATCCTAAAACCTTTCTTTTTGAGGAAAATGCAAGTACTATCCTCACCTATTTTGACAATCTTCTGTTTTTCTGTTGGATTTTTTATCACTTCTAAATTTTATCACATTAAAAGTTTCGCGTGAACCATATAGTATATGTTTCATAAGAAACATATACTATAGATGTTTCGTGTGAAATGTTGTAAAAAGACTTCAAATTTAAACAAAAGTTCTTTCAAAAAGACTGTCTTTTAATACACATCTCCACAGACTTATCCACAGTTTTAGCTATAAATAAGGTGTATAAGTGTTTATATTAGCCATTTGTCTTAAAGTAGGGGACATTATAAATTTTGTATTTCCTTTAATTAAATACACAAAATTAGACATCTAAATATTAATACAGATCACCTGTCTTTCATTAAATAATTGATTTTTGTTTTATATATGTATAATATATACACATTGCGGGTATGGTTTAGTGGTAGAACACTTCCTTGCCAAGGAAGAGACGCGGTTTCGATTACCGCTACCCGCACATTATGAGAAAATTAGAAAGAGCTAGGTTTGAAGAACCAAAAACAAGAGGAGGTGATTTAGATTATGAATATGAAAGGGCTAAGGCTGGTTTGATACATGCAGAGGGGACTTTGTATGATGAACCAAAAGTAGATGAAGCGACTGGTAAAGAATTTCCAGATGAAGGTTTTGAGGAACCAAAATTTTCTCTGGTAAATCAAGATGAACGACCTGATTTAGTTGGTATTGACCCTAATGATGAGGCTTCTAAGTTTTTAAAAGAAAAAGGTATAGATTTAAATGATCTAACATAAACTGTGTGTCCGCTAGGATTTGAACCCAGATCAACGGTTCCGAAGACCGCTACTCTATCCATTGAGCTACGGACACATATTAACAATATATCTTATATTTACTTATAAATACAGTCACAAAAGTATTTGTTTAAAAATAGTGTATCATTAATTAAAATGCCAATAAATACAAATCAAATTCCAAAAGAGGTTGCTTTTATAGCTCAAACACTGGAAAGTGCAGGTTTTGAGGCTTTTTTAGTTGGTGGTTGTGTTAGGGATTTGTTATTGAACAAGAAACCAAATGATTGGGACATAACAACAAATGCTAATCCAGAACAGATTATAGCTCTTTTTCCACATACATTTTATGAGAATGATTTTGGTACAGTTGGAGTTGTTGTTGATGGAGCTTCGGATGAAACTATTTCAAAAATTGAAATAACACCTTATAGGATAGAAGGGAAGTATTCTGATAACAGAAGACCTGATGAAGTTTTCTTTACAGATAATTTAGAAGATGATCTAAAAAGAAGAGATTTCTCTATAAACGCCATGGCTTTCTCTTTTTCCAAAGGATTGGTTGATTATCATAATGGGCAAAAAGATTTAACAGAGGGGATTATACGCACTGTGGGAGTGCCTGATGAAAGGTTTGGTGAAGACGCGTTGAGGATTTTAAGAGCGGTTAGATTTTATAGCCAAACAGGCTTTACTATTTCGCATGAAACAGAAAAATCTATATTGGAAAATGGGTATTTACTTCTAAATATTTCAAAAGAGAGAATAAGAGATGAATTTATCAAGATTATTATGTCCGATAGGCCAATGGAGGGTATTTTACTTATGAAAAAATTAAATATTTTGCAATACGTTCTGCCAGAACTATTAGATTGTGTTGATGTTGAGCAAAATAAAGCTCACAGTTTTGATGTTTTTGAACATTTACTTAGATCTTTAGCTCACAGTGCGATTAAAAATTATCCTTTGGAGGTTAGATTATCTGCTTTATTTCATGATATTTCCAAACCTGAAAGCAGGAGATGGTCAGATGAGCAAAAACAATGGACTTTTTATGGTCACGAGGTGATAGGGGCAAGGAAAACTAAAAAAATATTACAAAATTTAAAATTTCCAAATGATATTGTGGAAAAAGTAACAAAACTAGTTAGGTGGCATATGTTTTTTTCTGATACAGAGCAAATATCACTGTCGGCTGTTAGGAGAATGATTTCAAATGTTGGAAAAGATCTTATTTGGACTCTTATGGATGTTAGAATTTGTGACAGAATAGGAACTGGAAGACCAAAAGAGGATCCTTATAGGTTGAGAAAGTATCATTCTATGATAGAGGAGGCGCTAAGGGACCCAGTATCTGTTTCTATGCTAAAAATAGATGGAAATACTATTATGAAAAGTTTAAATATAAAACCTGGCCCTAAAATAGGTTATATTTTGTATGCTTTACTTGATGATGTTTTAAATGATCCTAAAAAAAATACAGAGGAATATTTACTAAATAGGGCAGTTGAATTATCTACACTTTCAGACGAAGTTTTAAAAGAGATGGGAGACAAAGGTAAAGAATTAAAGGAAGAAGAGGATGATAAGGTTTTGGAGCAAATAAAAAAGAAGTATTCTGTTAAATAATTTAATACAAAAACCGCCCTAGTAAGCTCTTTTTGTCCCTTTTAAAGCTTTTTGGCGGTTGTTAACAAGAACCACCCAGCTTTTTATAGGAACTTATTTAATATCTCTTTTTTGTAGTAGATAAAAATTTTTTGAAGAAATAAATAATTTTTCCTATTAAATCACCAGAAGGTCTTATGATAGAGGGCCTGCAGACCCATTATAATTTATAAAGAACGGTGTGTCTTTTTATTTTTTGTTTAAGACACTTATTTGTCTTTTAATATTATATTTTTTTATTAAAGTCATTTCAAGGACATATATAAAAAAAGTTGTGGATAAGTTTTTATTAAATATTTTTTTTAAAAAAATATTAGGTATAATATATACATTATTAGATTAATTTTTTTAAAATGCATAAAGTAACTTTTGCTCTTCTTGTAATAGGAGGATTAAACTGGGGCTTAGAAGTCTTTGGAGTAGGAGTGGGTAAATACCTACCAGAGATGATATCTAAGATTGTCTATGTCTTGGTTGCTCTTTCTGCTATATATGAGGTTGCAACACATAAAAGTTGTTGCAAGTCTTGTGATTCTGGAATGCAGAAAACAATGTAAGTTTTTACATTTACAAAAAACTACCTATTTTTAGGTGGTTTTTTGTTTCTATTTTATTTCTATTGAAACAGGGCAATGATCTGAACCAAAAATATTGGATAAAATTTCTGATTTTAAAACCTTCTCTCTTATTTTTTTACTTATGAAAAAATAATCTATTCTCCAACCAACATTTCTTTCTCTGGATTTTGCAAAATGGCTCCACCAAGTATAAAAACCTTTTCCTTTTGTAAAAAGTCTGAAAGTATCTACAAACCCTGAATCTATTATTTTATCTATACCTTCTCTTTCTTCTTTTGTAAAACCGTGTTCACCTTCGTTTTGTTTAGGATTTGCCAAATCATCTTCATTGTGAGCAACATTTAGGTCGCCACAAAAAATAACAGATTTTTCCTTTTGGAGATTATTTATATATTCTAAAAAAGCCGGGTCCCATTTTTCATAGCGTAATGATAGGCGAGAGAGGTCAGATTTTGAATTTGGAGTATAAACATTTACCAGATAAAAATCTTTGAATTCCGCTGTTATAACCCTACCTTCTCTGTTTGGATTTCCATATTTGTCATTTTCAAGATTATATTTTTTTTCTATTTTTTCTGGTAAATTAAGGATAACATTTATTGGTTTGGTTTTAGTAAATATAGCTGTTCCGCTATATCCTGCTCTGTCGGCACAGTTCCAATACTCTTGGTATTCTTTTAAATCTATTTCATTTTGGTCTTTTTTTGATTTTATTTCCTGTAAACAGATTATATCTGGATTTTCTTTTTCTATAAAAGGTAAAAATAGACCCTTTTTGTGAACAGCCCTCAATCCATTTACATTCCAAGATATTATTTTCATAAGTTTTATGATACTTTAATTTTTGGTAAAAATAAACTATTGTCATTTTGTATCAAAATATGCTATGTTGTTTTTGGATGAACAAGGTGTTTAGGTTTTTATCTTTAGTTTTCTTTTTTGCCTCCTGCTGGTTTTACAGTCTTATTGGTCTTGTCAATTACTGGAAACTTTATTTTTGTTCCGTACCTACTGATTATTCAGCTACTATTAATTATGAAGGTGTTTGTAATTTTTTTACCATTGCAAACATTTTTTATCCCATTATTGTTGCAATTTGTTTGATTATATCCGGATTGTATGTTTTCAAGTGTTTCATTTTAGATCCTGTTGCATATCTATTTAAGTGTTTTTCAGATAAATTTTGGAATCCTCGCTAGTGCGAGGTTTGTTTTTTTTTAAATAAAATCCCTTAAAGTTTTTAAAACCATTTTTAGTGTATCAGAG
>CAYLWA010000039.1:0-4422 GCA_964387335.1 uncultured Candidatus Saccharibacteria bacterium
AATTTTAAAATCTCGTCATCTTTCCAATTTTTAGCAAAATTTTGAGCATTTTTATAAGCAAAAGGAGAGATTTTCAAATCTTTTTGGTTTTTGGTTTTCTTAACCAAAATAATATTTTTAGTCTGCCAAAACAGAGTTCCGGTTATCTCTTCTACCGTAAGACCTTCCCGCAAAGCTTTTAGATAAAAAGCCCAGAGATTCTTTTTATCCTTATTCCCTAAAAAATTAGCCAAATCAAAAACATTGAAAACAGGTTTTTTGATTTCCTTTTTTTCAAAAATGTTTATTTTTTCAGAAACACTTTTGATCAACTCTAAACCATCATCAGAAATCAAATCATCTAAAATAAAAAATATATGAGAAACCTCTTTCATTTCTTTAAAGAGATCTAATTCTTCTTTTATATCTATTGTTTTTTCAAGCAAAGAGTCCAGTATGATTATATATTTTGATGAAAAGAGGCCTTGTGAATTTACAAGCTCCAAAATAGTATCTTTTGAGTAATTTTCATAAGTAATTTTAAACACTTCAGCATCTGGTCTTTTTAAAAGTAAATTTTCTATGTTTTTATTAACAACTTCCCTTACTTTCTTATTATCACCTAAAAATGTATAAATCATATTTTTATAAATCAATCTCTCTTAGATCACCTAGTGATTTTCCAAAAGAAGCATTTGCCTTGCAAACTACACCAAAGCATTTTTCTTTATCTAAAACAGATTGCATTATTTCTACAACATTTTTTGAAAAATCTTTATACAATCCATCTTTAACCTCATAAACAAGCTCATCGTGTATTTGCATTATTAAATTACAATCATTTTCTAATTTTTTATTTTTTATAAAATTATCAACTTTAACCATTGCAAGTTTTATAACATCAGCTTCGCTACCTTGAATAGGTGCATTTATCGCCATCCTCTCGGCTTGAGATTTTATATAAGGAATCTTAGAATTTATATCCGGAAAATATCTCCTTCTTCCAAAGATAGTTTGAGTAAACCCAGTTTGAGAGACTTCTTTTTTTACTGATTCTAAATACTCGGCCAAACCAGAAAAAGTGTGAAAATAATTTCTTAAAAATTCTTCAGCTTCCTCTTTGGAAACTTTTAAATTTTGTTTAAGTGCCAAAACTCCCATACCATACATAACTCCAAAATTTATCGTTTTAGCTTTATTTCTCATCTCTTTTGTTACAGCGCTTTCATCTATACCAAAAATCTTTGAAGCAACAGAACTGTGAATATCCTCCCCTTTTCTAAAAATCTCGATCATTGTTTTATCTCCGGACAAAATAGCCCCCAGACGAAGCTCTATTTGAGAATAATCAAAAGAAACCAAAACAAAACCATCCTCAGCAATAAAAGATTTTCTAATCTCTCTACCCTCAACTGTTTTATTTGGAATATTTTGAACGTTTGGATTTTCTGATGACATCCTACCAGTTACAGCACCTATTTGAACAAATGTTGGATGAAGTCTGCCATCTTTATCAACCAAATCCGGTATTGAATCTATATAAGTCCCTAAAAGTTTTGAGTATTCTCTGTGTTTTAAAATTTTATCTATAATCTCATTTTCATCTTGTAGTTTTAAAAGTTCAGACTCTTTTGTTGAAAATGAACCACTTTTTGTCTTTTTTTGACCTTTTATTTTAAGTCCCATTTTTTCAAACAAAACTTCTGCTAATTGTTTTGGAGATGCTATATTAAAAACAGTTCCAGATAATTTAAATATTTCCTCTTCTAAACTTTTAACTTTTTGATGGTAGTTTACAGAAAGTTCTTTTAGAAAATCTTTATCTATCCTTACCCCCCTTTGATTCATTTTAGAGATTATTTCTACAAGAGGTTTTTCTATTTCATTCCAAACAAAATCAAGCCCTTGATCTTTGACAGTTTTAAGTAAAAAATTTCTAGCACCACCCACATCTGATGTTTTTGTAAAAGAATAAATATCACTTATGTCAGCATTTATTTTACTTGAATCTATTGTTTGGTATAGGATCTGTAATTCTTTTAAGACATCTTTGTCTATGTCTATAATCTCTTTTTCAAAAGAAAAAATATCATAAACTTTATCAAGCAAAGATTTAAAATCAAGATTATCTAAAAGAGATAAGACTTTTTCTTTTGATACCCCTGACAGAAAACTTGTCTCTGGTAGTTTAAAATAAATCGGCGCATCATTTCTGATAGTAGCCAAGACCTTTGAAAACCTGGCATCATCTATATTTTCAATTATTTTTTCTGCCATTTTAACCGAAACGCCAACCTCTTTTAGTTTTTTCGGATCATCTTTTATTTTTTTCAAACCTTCAAAAATATTTTCAATATCTCCAAACTTTTCAATCAAAACCGTTGCTGTTTTTTCTCCAACCCCAGATATACCTATTATATTATCCGAAGGGTCACCCCTTAGACCTTTAAAATCTGGCAAAAGACTTGGTTTGAAACCAAAACGATCTATAACAGATTTTTCATTATACAAAACAGTGTCACTTATTCCCTTTTTTAAAGTATAAACACAAACCTTATCATCATTTACAAGTTGCATAGTGTCCATATCACCAGAAGCAATAATGATTTTCAAATCAGTATCTTTTAAATTTGTAGTTATTGTTCCGAGCATATCGTCAGCTTCAAAACCAGCAGAACTATAAATCGGAATACCGAACGCTTGGCAAATCTCCTTTGAACTTTCAAGCTGAACAACAAGAGCTTCATCTGTTTCTGCTCTGCCAGCTTTATAATCTTTATAAGCGTCATGTCTGTAAGTTTTTTCTGGCAAATCATAACAAGCAACTATATACTCCGGTGAAAATTCTTTTATAAGTTTAAAAAGAAGTGTGCAAAATCCATAAAGGGCACCTGTCGGCTCCCCTTTTTTTGATTTAAAATCTGGCAAAGCATGATAGGCTCTGTGTAGTATAGCATGAGCATCAAGTAAAATTAGTATCTTTTGTTTTTTCATTTTAAATAATATTTATTGTCCTCAAACCGTCGGAATCCAAATCTATATAAACTTTAATATGATCAGGCATTATACCAGAAACCTTCTCTGGCCACTCAATCAAAACCAAATTTTCTTTATCATTTACAATCTCTTTAAAACCCAGGTGAAGTAGTTCTGATTCTTTTTCTATCCTGTAAGCATCTATATGAACCAATCTTTTCCATTTTTTCAAAGAAAGTTCATATATTTTCATTATAACAAAAGTGGGACTAGAAACATTTTCTGTAACACCTAAAACTTTTGAAACGATTTGAGAAAAAGTTGTTTTTCCGGCACCAAGATTTCCATACAAACCAACAACATTTAGTTCCTTTTTATCTAAACTTAAAGCAAAATCCTCGGAAAACTTTTTAAATTCTTCTAAATTTGAAATCTTGTTCATATAGCTATAATAACACAAAAAGGGCCATAAGCCCCTTAAAAAATTATTTGGTAAGTTGGAGTTCTTATTCTATCATCTATATAAGCTCCACTAGTAATAAAAAAATCTAATTCTTTACCATTTTCACCAACCGCAATGATTTTGTATTCATAAGGATAACCGCTATATGAATTATTTAAACCAATTGTGATAACTGTTCCTGGACACAATCCAGAGACAATGTTTTTGCCTAGAAACCTTAGATTAACCAACGAATTAGACTTATTTGAAAAATCAACATAAGATTTGGTCACACGACCAGTTCTAAGACCTCCTCTTTTTGGAGTAAACGCCGAATCGACTCTTAAAGAAGGACAGGATCTGCTTGGATTTGCTAAAGCTACAGCATCAGCATCCCTCCTTTTTTCTCTTTCAATCCTTTTTCTTCTTTCGTCTTCTTTTTGTTTTCTCTGTCCTAAAACCTTTTTCTTATTTTCAAGGTCGGTTTTTAGTTTTTTGAAAAGTTTAATCTGTTTTTTTGGTTTTGGTTTCCTATAAGACAAATCATCTAACTTTTTTGCAACCAGCCCTAAACAATAATCAATCTTAGAAGGGTCAATATTATTACACTCCTGGTATACATCAGGCTCTACGTAAACAGAACCTTCTCTTAGTTGTTGTCCATAAAAAACAACACAAGAAAATAAAAAGGTATTTAGAAGTTTCATCCATTCAACATATAACCATAAAACTGACTAAAAGTAAATAGTTATTGATAAAAGACAGATGGAAAAAAATTTTCACACTCATCCCACCAAAGCATAATTTTAGAGCACGGATAAATTTTTGCTAAAAATCTCCTTACAGGAGCAGTACACCTTTCACTTCTTAAAAGAAGTTCAAGGTTTTACGAAGTGATAACATCACTTCTCACCTCGTGCTCGGTTCTGTCAGTCTCGCAAGTCTCTAAAATTATGCTTCGGCGCTATGACCACTTAATTTTTTGTGTATTTTTATAAATTCTAGGTTATAATATAGAAATGATT
>CAYLWA010000040.1:0-677 GCA_964387335.1 uncultured Candidatus Saccharibacteria bacterium
GCGGATGGGGTGAGATTCGAACTCACGGTCCCCGTAAAGAGACTCTTGTTTTCAAGACAAGCGCATTAGACCTCTCTGCCACCCATCCATCTCTATTTAACCTCTTCTACTTCCACTTTGTATTTTTTAGCAACTTTGTATATGTAATATATTTCTAATATTCCAAATGTATTTATAACAAGCAGAGCTATGAACCACTTTTTATGTTCTAGTCTCGCTGATTTCCACAAGGCAATACCCTTGAAATACAAAACCCAAGCTACTATCAAAATCAACAAAAATGGATTTATATCAGGCATTAAATGATAATACTGAAAAAATTGATTTAATGCAAACTTTTATTTTTCTTGTTTTTATTTCATTTTTGTTGTTAAATGTTTCTTATGCAAGAAGATAAATATCTAGGTATTGATTTTGGTTCAAAAAGAGTCGGTCTTTCTGTGTCGGATTTTTCAAAAAAGATCGCCTTCCCTTTGTCTGTCGTTTCAAATTCTGAAAATCTTTTAGATGAAATAGCTGAGGTTTGTAAAAAAAATAATATTAGTTTGATTGTGATAGGGGACTCAAAGGATTTTTCCGGAAAAGACAATATGATAATGGGTGAGGTCTATAAATTTAAAGACGCTTTGTTTCAAAAGTTAAAAATAGAAATTGTTTTATACCCAGAGTTTCTAACT
>CAYLWA010000040.1:687-4133 GCA_964387335.1 uncultured Candidatus Saccharibacteria bacterium
AAGGGTTACTGGTAAAAATGATATGATTGACGCTTCGGCATCAGCTCTCATACTTCAAAGTTATTTAGATAAATTAAATAGTAATAAAAAATAAAAATATGGAAAAAATAAGTATTGATGATTTAAAAAAAGTGGAGATTACAATAGGTCAAATAGTTGAAGCTGTTAAAATAGAGGGTTCTGATAAGCTCTTAAAATTAACAGTTGATGTTGGAGAGGGTTCTACAAGAACAATACTTTCTGGTATTGCAAAATTTTTCCCAGATCCGTCTGTTTTAGTTGGTGTTAAATGTCCTTTTGTTACAAATCTAAAGCCAAGAGAAATGATGGGTATGGAAAGTAATGGGATGCTTTTTGCTGTATCAAGTGGGGATAAGTTTTCTCTCCTCGGTGTTTCAAACGAGATTCCCGTTGGAAGTAAACTCTCATAAACTATTTTTTAAATTTTTTAATCTTGGTATAATGTTTGTATGAGTTTTATTTCAAAACTACATAATTTTTTTCCAACTCCAAAATATTTAAAAAAGCACACGGCTGGACTTTCTATTTCTGATAATCATATAAGGCTTGTTGCAATAGAGGAAACTCCAAATGGTTTAAAGTTAAATTGTTACAAAGAGGAGGAGATTCCAACTGGAAGTATAATTTCAGGTGAGATACAAAACAAAGAAAACTTAATTTCTATTTTGGAAAAGATTAGAAAAGAAACAGGTTTTTCTGATGTCAGAGCTTCTATGCCGGAAGAAAAAGTTTATCTTTTTGAAACTGAAATACCAAAAGTTTTACAAAGTGAAATAAAGAGTACTATTGAATTTAAAATAGAGGAGAATGTTCCTTTAAAAGCTCCTGATACTATCTTTGATTATGTCATCCTTGAAGAAAAAGAGGATTCTTTAAGGTTGGTTATCTCCGCGCTTCCAAAATCAACAGTTGAAAGTTATGAGGAAGTTATAGTCTCTGCTGGATACTGTCTTTTTGCTATGGGTATAGAATCTCAATCTATGGTAAATGCCATTGTAAAAGAAGATGACAATAGTCTGTATCTGATTGTTCATTTTTCTTTGGATAAGATTGGTGTATATGTGGTTAAAAACAGGTTAGTCCACTTTACTTCAACTATAAATGTCCTTATGGATATAGACAATTCCTATACAAAAACATCTTTGGAGGTTTTAAAAATAGCAAATTATTTTAATGAAAATTTAAACAAAGATAGTAAGGATCAGTTTAAAAAAATAATTGTCTGCGGAAGTGATTTTGATGAGTCTTGTTTGTCAGTCTTGTCTCAAACAACTGGTATAAAAGCAGAGCTGGCAAATGTTTGGATAAACGCCTTTAATTTAAAAGATTATATTCCGGACATTTCATTTAAAGATTCACTAAGGTTTGCTTCGGCTGTCGGCGCAGCTTTGCCTTACAAAAATATAGATTTATAAAATATTATGTTAAATGTTTTAACAAAAGATTTAAGAAATAATTTGGAGAAAGACTACAAGAGGCGAAAGTTTTTGTTGTGGCTAGTCATTTCCATTTTTATACTGTTTTATATAACAATTATATTAACACCCTCTTTTGTTTTTGTGGTTTCTGAAAAAAAATCTCTAGATATCACTTCTGAATCTGTCAAAAAATCCCAAAATTCCAAAGATGATGTTTTAACCAAGAAAATATTTGACGATACTAATAATTATTTGGTTTATATAAACTCCACAAAATCTCCGGTCTATGTTCAAGATCTATTAAACAAAATTGTTTCATTTAAAAATACTGGTATCAGACTAACAGATGTTTTGTATCAAAGTCAGACATCTAGCACCTCCATCTTAACTCTAAGGGGTGTTGCTTCAAATAGGGAAGCGCTTATATCTTTTTCCAAAAATATTTCTTCTGATCCTTTGTTTAAAAATGTAAACATTCCTGTTTCCAATTTTGCAAAAGATAAAAATATAAGTTTTTCTTTTGATATAAATGTTTTATATGATCAAAAATAATTACAAATTAATAATATCAAGTCTTTTAATAACATTTCTCTTTGTTGGAATATGGTTTCTAATGTATAAAAAATTTTCATCCTCGCTTGCTTCAATTAAAAATAGTTATGTTTTGTTGTATGCGGATCAAAGACTTAGGGAAAATATAAATGACATTAGATCTACTTACGAGAAAATAAAACCAGACATAGACAAGGTTAATGGCTATTTTATAACAAAAGAAGATCAGATTTCTTTTATTGAAAATGTTGAAAATTTGGCAAAGAAAAATAATTTAGATATAGAGATTGGCAATATTACCGTCGAGAAAAATACTGATTTGGTAAAAAATGATTTAGAGTATTTGGTTTTAAAAATAAATACTGTTGGATCTTGGGACGGGAATTATAGGTTTTTGGGGCTGCTTGAAACAATGCCATATCATTTGTTTATTAAAAGAATGTCCATATCTCTGAAATCTGACACTGAAAAGAACGCTGTATTGAAAGGTTTTTTTGAAGTTTATGTTGCTAAAAAAATATAAAAATATATGAACTTAAAAGATTTTTTAAATAAAATAAAGAAAATCAATAACAAAAAAGTTGTTTATAAAAGAAGGATTATTATTCCTGATTATGATTGGCTTTGTATGGTTTTATGTAGTGTAATCCTGGTTCTTCTTTTGGGAGCTCTTGGTTTGTGGGTTTTTACTTTTGTGTCATCTGGAAGTCTGTGGAGGGTAGAGAAGTTGCCAGAGGTCAAGGAATACAAACTTAATAAAAAAAATCTGGATCTGTTTTTACAATATACAAACGATAGAAGTGAGAAGTTTAATGTTTTAGATGATAAAACTGAAAGTATTAAAAATCCTTTTCTTTAAACTATTTTTGTGTTATATTATCCATTATTGCTCTCGTAGCTCAATGGATAGAGCAGGGCTCTTCTAAGGCCTTGATGGGGGTTCGATTCCCTCCGAGAGCACAATAAAAAACCGCCGAGTTTATTGGCGATTTGACTCTAAATATTTAATGTCTCCTTTGACTCTGCCGTAATCACTAGGCCCCATTCTACTACAATGCTTTGTTTTGTATTTTCCGTTTTCTATCTTTATATACACAACATAAGATTTTCTACTTTCCATTGAAAAATCAGCGTCGATAGTGCTTATTTTAATATTTATTTTTTCTCCAATATTTATTTTTCCTTTGTATACATCTTCAATTTGAAATATATGCTGATTATCTTCAGGTAAATATTTACCTTTAATAATTAGATCATATTCTTTAAGGTGTTCTTGTAATGTACTTGGTGCGCATCTTGCGTATACATTTTTCGCAAAAAACAAAAAAATAAACAAGGATAAAACTGTTTTTTTCATGGTCTTTTTTGATTATAGCACAAGTTAGATATTTTACAGATTGCTGTGCGCGATGAGGAACTCGAATCCCCGACCTTCCCGGTGTAAACGGGTTGCTC
>CAYLWA010000041.1:0-4133 GCA_964387335.1 uncultured Candidatus Saccharibacteria bacterium
GGTGGTCTCCACTTCAACTATTGGTTTTACACCGTCTTCACCTTCACCACTTTGGGCTTCTAAAAAACCTCCGACGCCTTTCTGTTGATCACCTGCATTAGCACCAGAATTTTCAGTAATCAAAGAATTATAGTAAGACTTTGAACACAAATCACCTTTTCTCAAGTTTCCAATATTCCTATCTGCAATACACAGACCAAATTTATTTTTATTTTCTTTTAAATAATTTAAAACCTTTACTGTGTATTCGCGCCCAATTCTAAATCCATTTAAATGAAAAATATTTTTTAAGATAATATACTCTATAGATGCTTTGCATTTTTCCAAATCTTCTTTAAAATTTCTAATAGATAAAATAAACTGCTCCGGTTCATCTACCGGATCCATACTTATTATTTCTTTTTTCTCGAGATCTTTATTTAAAACATAATATGAACGATCGGTAAAATAAAACCCTTCCCCAAGAAATGGGTTATTTTTATTATAATAATAATTATTATTTTTTATTTTTTCTATTAACCCAAGCTTTATAAATTTTTTTATTGTAGCATCTTTATTATCTCCAAATTCATCTTCTGCAACATATCCGCTTGAAAAAAATGAATATGGCTCTGAAAGATCGCGAGATTTTTCTTTAATTTTAGATAAAATATCCCGTTCTCCCTCTGTCAATCCGAGATCTTCCAGCGGTTTTTCACCTATACCAGTATCCCCAATCTTCATATCTTTTATTCTAAAACCTTTTAATTTTTTTGGTTCTTCACTCATATAAAAATTTTACTATAATAAAAAAACAATGTAAACAAAAACTGCGTATAAATGCAGTTTTTGTTTTTTAAATTTGAATTAGAAATTATTTTCTTGCTTCAATTATTTGTTTTTCAACATTTGGTGGCACCACCTCATAATGATCAAACTCCATAGATACTGATCCTCTTCCCTGTGTCATAGATCTTATGTCAGTTGTATAACCAAACATTTCAGAAAGTGGAACTTTTGCTCTTATAACTTTAAGACCGAATCTTTCCTCCATACCTTCTATTTGACCTCTCTTTGAAGAAAGTGAACCTGTAACATCTCCCATAAACTGTTCAGGCATTACAGCTTCAACTTTCATAATAGGTTCAAGGATCACAGGTTTAGATCTCTTTGCAGCGTCTTGGAAAGCTTGGGAAGCTGCTATTTTATAAGCGATTTCAGATGAGTCAACATCGTGGTATGAACCAAAAGTAAGCTCACAAGAGACATTTACCATCTTGTAACCAGCAACAATACCTCTATCCATAGCTTCTTTTACACCCTTTTCAACTGCTGGTATAAACTCTCCTGGAATAACACCTCCTTTTATAGAATCTATAAATTCAAACTCATCATATCTTTTAACATTCTTAGGGACTTTTTGACCTTCAACCAAAGCTTCCATAGGTTTTATAGTAATCTTTACGTGACCATATTGTCCTTTTCCACCTGTTTGTTTTATGTATTTATGTTCAGCTTCTGCTGTTCCGAGTATTGTCTCCCTGTAAGCAACTTGCGGTTTACCGACATTTGCTTCAACAGAAAACTCTCTTTTCATTCTATCTATCATTATTTCAAGATGAAGCTCACCCATACCAGAAATAATAGTCTCTCCTGTTTCTTGGTTTGTAGATATTCTAAATGTTGGATCTTCATCTCCAAGTTTTTTAAGAGCAATACCCATTTTTTCCTGATCAGCTTTTGTCTTTGGTTCTATCCTCAAAGAAACAACCGGTTCAGCAAATTTTATAGGATCCAAGATGATAGGGTTATTTTCATCACAGAAAGTGTGGGATGTTTTAGCGTTTTTAAGTCCTACCGCCGCGGCAATCTCACCAGCAAATACTTTTTTAACTTCCTCTCTTTGATTTGCTTGAAGTCTAACTATTCTACCAAGTCTTTCTTTTTCACCCGTTGTTGAATTGTAAATATAAGATCCGGATTCTATTGTTCCAGAATAAACTCTGAAAAATGTTAATTGTCCAACGAAAGGATCTGTTTGTAATTTGAAAGCTAAAGCAGAGAAAGGTTCAGTATCTGAAGCCTGTCTTTCTATTTCATCACCAGTTTTAGGATCGTGTCCTTTTACAGGTGGTATATCAGTAGGAGATGGCAAGAAATCTATAACAGCATCTAGGACAAGTTGAACACCTTTGTTTTTCAAAGCTGAACCTGTCAAAACAGGAAACAATTTATTTGCAATAGTTCCCTTTCTAATAAGCATTTTTATTTCATCATTGTTTGGTTCTTGACCTTCAAGATATCTTTGCATAAAGTCATCATCAAACTCAACAACTTTTTCTATAAGTTCCGCTCTATATTTTTTTGCATCAGCTAAGTATTGCTCTGGTATATCAGCTTCTCTTATTGTATTTCCCATATCACCTTCAAAGTAATATGCTTTCATTTTTATAAGATCTATCACAGCCTCAAAGTTTGACTCCTCACCTATTGGTATTTGAAGTCTAATAGCATTTTTGTTAAGTCTTTCTACTATTGATTTATATGATCTCTCAAAAGATCCTCCTGTTCTGTCCAGTTTGTTAATAAAACATATTCTAGGAACGTGATATTTGTCAGCTTGTCTCCAAACAGTTTCAGATTGTGGCTCAACACCAGCAACACCATCAAAAACCACAACTCCACCATCCAAAACTTTAAGGGATCTTTCAACTTCCACAGTAAAATCTACGTGACCAGGAGTATCTATAATATTGAATCTGTGTTTTTTAGAAGTATCAGAACCCATATAAGTAGGATTCCAAAAACATGTAATAGCCGCAGCTGTAATAGTAATGCCTCTTTCTTTCTCTTGTTCCATCCAATCAGTTGTTGCCTGTCCGTCATGCACCTCACCGATTTTATGAGACATACCTGTATAATAAAGTATTCTTTCTGATGTTGTTGTTTTACCAGCATCAATATGGGCAATAATCCCAAAATTTCTAACTCTTTCTAATGGATAATCACGATTCATAAATAATAATTAAATTAATAAATTAACAATAAGAAAAACTTATTCCGTAGTTGATACTATATACTAAAAAAGATATTTGAGCAATGTTTTATTAAAAAAATTAATAAAACTCAATTGTATATTTTATTAAATATACAATTGAAAATATTCAAAATGTTTTTTAACAAATTAGAAAATAGAGGCAACTAGATTACCAAGCAAAGTGAGCGAAAGCTTTGTTAGCTTCTGCCATTTTATGAGTGTTTTCTCTTTTCTTTACAGCTTCACCTTCATTTTTATAAGCAAGCATTATTTCATCTGCCAATTTTTCAGCCATAGGTTTACCTTTTTTAGCTCTAGCAGCCTCAACAATCCATTTCATAGATAGGAAACTTCTTCTCTCTGGTCTAACCTCTTTTGGAACTTGATAGTTTGCACCACCAACCCTCCTTGATCTAACCTCCATAAGAGGTCCTGTATTTTTTAAAGCGGTATCAAAAACTTCGATAGGATTTTCTACTTTTGCTAAATCTTTGATCAAATCCAAAGATTTATAAACAATACCCCTTGCAGTTTCTTTTTGGCCTCTTTCCATAACATAGTTTATAAACTTAGCTACTTTTTCAGAGTTATAAACATATTCCGGTTTAAGTATTTTTTTGTTTCTAATTTTTCTTCTCATTTTTATTTAGTCTATAAGATATAATTATTTAGCTTTTGGTTTCTTATTACCATATTGTGATCTTGCTTGTCTTCTTGCCTCAACACCTGTTGCATCAAGAACACCCCTCACTATCTGATAACGCAAACCGACATCTCTAACCTTTCCACCCCTTATCAAAACCACAGAGTGCTCTTGTAGAGAATGTCCAATTCCTGGAATATAAGCAGTAACTTCCATTCCATTTTTAAGCTTTACCCTAGCGATTTTTCTAATAGCAGAGTTAGGTTTTCTAGGAGTTTTTGTTGTTACCTTTGTACAAACTCCACTTTTAAAAGGAGATGGGTAAAAAACCGGTTTGTTTTTTATGTTATTAAAACCGCGATTTAGGGCAACTGTTCTTATCTTTCTTTTGACGTTCACCCTCTTTCTTCTAACTAATTGATTTATTGTTGACATCGGAAACACTCTAATATATTTAACTAAAAAAAGCAAGAG
>CAYLWA010000042.1:0-2354 GCA_964387335.1 uncultured Candidatus Saccharibacteria bacterium
TCTTCAACCGGCATAAGGAAAGGTTTATCAGTCTCTCTTTGAGGTATTGGGAAATAAGTATCCATAGCATTTACAAGTTCAAGAACTTTTTGTGACCATTCATCGTCATTGCTTGTAGCTTCAAGAGCTTTTAGAGCAGATCCTCTTATAACAGGACAATTGTCTCCATCAAATCCATTTTTTGTCAAAAGTTCACGAACCTCTGCTTCAACAAGGTCTATCATATCTTTATCTGGAACCATATCGCATTTGTTTAGGAAAACAATGATCTTTGGCACACCAACTTGTTTTGCCAAAAGAACGTGTTCTCGAGTCTGTGGCATTGCTCCATCTGTCGCAGCAACAACAAGCACAGCACCGTCCATTTGAGCAGCACCAGTAATCATGTTTTTAATGTAATCGGCGTGACCAGGAGCATCCACGTGAGCATAGTGTCTTGTATCTGAAACATACTCATTGTGAGAAAGAGCAATAGTAATACCTCTTGCTTTTTCCTCTGGAGCTGAGTCAATTTGATCAACTGCCTTTAATTTAACATCTTTCCCAGCTCTATGTAATACATTCAAAATAGCCGCTGTTAAAGTTGTCTTTCCGTGGTCAACGTGACCAACTGTTCCCACATTGATATGTGGTTTTGATCTATCGAAAGTTTCTGCCATATTATTATTTTAAAAATTATTATTAATAAAACCTATAATTTACAAATTATTAATTTGCGAATAACTGTAAGGGTAAAATTCTCGAGAGCACTTTACTCTTACAACTAAACAAACGCAAAAAGCGCTCAACTAATACTAAACGAAAAAGCTAAAATAGTCAAGAATTCCTGTGAACTAGTATAGATTGTTTGAGGTTGTTAACTTCCTCAACTCTAACTTTTTCTAAATTAGGTATTTTTTGATACAAAAATTGGAGTATAATCTCTGGTGTTGTCTCATCCATTTCCATTATTTTTTCAAGTTCATCTACTTCTGATTCTTGGAGCAAATCCAGTGATCTGGAAAGTATGGCTTGAAATAATATCTGATTTATCTTTTCAATAGCAGAAACCTGCTCTTCAGAAGATAGATTTTCAAGCCCCCACTCTTTTATTATATCATCGGGAAGGTATTTCATTTGAATTTATAATATCATAATTTAATTATTTTTTTACTAAAAGTTGTGTATAACCATTGTAAAAAACTATTTTCCAGAAGCTACCCTAAAAGTTTTATTACCTATTTTTACCCCATCTTTTGTATACGAAACAGCTTGATCTCTAAAATACTCAAAAGCTTTATACCAATCGCTTTTATGACTAAATATGAACCACCCATTTCTTCTAGGCAACTCTTTATTGAATTCAAGAACAAGTTTACCCTTACCATCAACACCATCAGTGCCTTCAAATGAAGTTATTTTCTTTCCGTTCAAAAGGACATCAAAAGTTTTTTCTTGACCTCTTACAACTTCCTCAACAGAAAATTGACTGTTTTTAAAAGGTTTATATGGAATATCAGTAACAATCGGAGATATCTTACCCTCTGACCTAAGTTTTGATATGGCAGTGTTGTATTGTAACCTAGAAGCAAGTTGTTCAGACGATGATCCAAATTGAAGATTATCTTTTAATTCAATATGACCATTTTTAATTGTAGATATTTCATTTTTGTTTCCATCAAGAATAGCGACAACTTTATCTCCGTTATACCTTATAAAACCATTTCCATTTTCATCGACTGGTTGATCAAATCCAGAAGGTGGTTTGATGCTATCTATATTCTCTTTTATAATTTCAGAAGATGGAGTGCTTGTATTATCTTTAATAATATAATCATTTGGATGACCTTCGATTGAATCTGATAAAGGTGTGACTTTATCAGAAGGGATTTCATTATCTATCATAAACTCATCATTATAATGTTTTACACCTTTGTCATCATAATAATAAACTCTGCCAACAGAATCATCCCCAAGATATTCCTGTCCTACTTTTGGTTTAGGCTCAACAAACGGCCTTGTTGGCTCCAATCTAACTGAAGCTTTTGGCATTTGTGCGTGGAACATTTCTCCGCCGTATTTATGTATCTGACCTTTATTATCAAATAAAACAGTATCTACTCCTCCTTTATTTACAACGAGCTGACCTTTACTATCTATATATAAACTATCACCTTGTCTAAACATTGCCGATTCTCCACTCTGACCGTTTGGTTTCCATAACCCAAGATCCTTACTTAACTGCTCTGGTGTTTTACCACTCAAGAAATTTTTTATAGCAACATACTGATCACCATCTGGTATTTGACCAATATTTGCTTTCAAATCTTTTAATGTTTGTATTGAACCAAGAGAAGAAAATTCCGTTTTAAGTG
>CAYLWA010000042.1:2454-4062 GCA_964387335.1 uncultured Candidatus Saccharibacteria bacterium
GAAGTGTAAAGTGTTGAACCTAAAGCAAAAGCACCTCCTGCAAGAAACGCAGCTCTAGTTGCCCACTTTCTGTCTTTTTTCATTTTTTCCATCTGCTTTTCAGAAATCTCATTGAGAGTAGTCATTAAATCATCATCAATTTCCTCTTTACCACTTAAAGCTTCTCCAAAATTTAACTTAGAGTCATTTTTTCTTCTTGAATCAAGAAATTTTGCGGTTATAGCACCGGCGCCAGATGCAACACCAATTGTTCCCAAGCCCCTTGCAACTCTAACTGCACCAGCACCTAAAGCCATCATAGGAGTTGCTCCGGCAACAAGCGTGCCCATACCAATAATAGTACCAGTTAACAAAATTCTTTTATATTTATGTTCTGCTAGAAAACTTCTAAGTCGAGCTATTCTTTCACCAAAAATCGGTGGTTTATTTTTCATTCTCAATGCAAAAAGTTTTTCTGACTCTAAAACAGCATCATCTAAAAGAGCCATATTTATAGAAACTTTTTCAACATTTTCTTTTTTAGATTTACCAGCAGTTTTTGCTTCATCTTCATCTGTTATGTCAACCAATTTACCCTTACGAACCTCAAATTCACTTTTTTTCAAAACCCCATCCGTTGTTTTTTGTTTCTCTAAAATGTTTTTTCTATATTCTAGTAAAGCTTTCTTGTATGCGTTTTCAGCTTCCATAAGTTCTGAACTTTTTGCTTTTTCCGGCAAATCAACAGGTGCAAATCTTTGACTATTTTCAAACTTTTTAGTAGAACGCGCTTTACCTTTTACCCACTCTCTTAATTCTAAGTACTTTCTTATATGAGAAGCGTTTACATAATCATATTCTGCACGAAGTTTTGCATATTTTTCCCTTGCTTTATCAAGTTCTTTAGCGAGTGGATCACTTTCAACAGCAGAATCAGGTTTATCCTCCTTTGGTTTCTCTTTGCCTTCATCCTTATCACTCTCTTTTATCTTTTTTTTAATATTATCTAAGTATTTTTTGCTATAAACTCTACCACTTTTAATACCAAATTTATCTGAATCAAAATCAGCCTTCGAGGCTATGTTTTTTTTCATTAAACTTTCTTGAATATCAATAAAATATTTTGCATCAACAGACAAGCTTATATCTTGATCTCTATTAAGAGATTCAAATATTGATTCTAATATAAACTCAATATCTAACCACCCCTCACCCCCTATTTTTTTTATAGCAACACCAACCACATCCTCAACTTTCGGCAAATCTTTTTTAATAGAAAGAAGTTTTTCATGAACCGACTTTAACATTTCTGAACCTATTGAACAATAACATATTTTGCCCTTTTTACTGTTCCAATATGCAATAAGATTACTATTATCTTTAAATAACATTCCTTTTTCCTTCATCTTCTCAAAAACAGGATCAGGGCCATCATCTAAACTTGATTTTCTTCCTAACAAAGGATCCTTACGTTTAAAATGCAGATACTGTTGTAACTGGATTTGTTCCAAATCACCTTTTTCAAAATCCTCAAGTGCCCTTTTTTCTAAATCTTCTACTAATTTGTCCAAATTTATAACATCTTCGGTTCCTACAAGATTCTCTGGTGTATTGCCACCAACAGCACCA
>CAYLWA010000043.1:0-2493 GCA_964387335.1 uncultured Candidatus Saccharibacteria bacterium
TATTGAAAAAAGAAAAATGCACGATCAGGTCCTAGACTCTATGGAGCTTGAAAGAGAAAGGGGAATAACAATAAAGATGCAACCCGTTAGAATGAATTATTCTTTCTCTGGTGTGAATTATATATTAAACCTTATAGATACTCCGGGGCACATTGACTTCTCTTATGAAGTTTCAAGAGCTCTAAAAGCTGTGGAGGGCTCTATACTGCTTGTTGACGCTACACAAGGTGTCCAAGCTCAAACTCTGACAACTCTTTCAATGGCAAGGGAATCTGGACTGGTTATCATACCTGTTTTAAGTAAGATAGATTCACCACTTGCAAGAATAGATGATGTTTGTAAAGAAATCATTTCACTTCTTGGCTGTTCCCATGAAGACATTATTCAAACTTCTGGAAAAACTGGTCAAGGTGTAAATGATCTTCTTTGTGAGGTTATAAAAAAAGTTCCTCCACCAAAAGATACATCCTCATCTTCTGATTTTAGTTCTCTAATTTTTGATTTCAAATATTCAACACATAAAGGCATTATTGTCTTTGTTAGAGTTGTCTCTGGTAGTGTTTCTAAAAATTCTCTTTTGGAATTTAAATCATCAAAGATAAAATTCACATCACTTGAAAATGGTATTTTTTCTCCAGAAGAAATAGCAAAAGAAAGTTTAAGTGCTGGTGAGATTGGTTATATTGTCACAGGAATAAAAGAAACAGGTATTGCTTCTGTTGGAGATACTTTAACTTTTGTAAATTCCAAACTACCAGCTCTAAGTGGTTATATGTCTCCTAAACCAGTCGTTTGGGCTTCTATATACCCTGAAAGTCAAGATGATTTTAATACTTTAAAACAAGCACTTTCAAAACTTAGACTTTCAGATTCTGCATATACTTTTGAAGAGGAATCTTCTGGTGCTTTGGGAAGGGGTTTTCGTTGTGGTTTTTTGGGAATGCTCCACTTGGAAATAATCACAGAGAGACTGAAAAGGGAATTCAATCTCAATTTGGTTATAACAATGCCAACTATTACTTACAAGATTTTTCCAAAAGTTGGAGAACCTTATATGGTTTATTCACCGGCTTTTTTCCCTGACGATGGGGCTTATCTTAAAGTTATGGAGCCGTGGATAAATGTTACAATAATTACTCCTGTCGTCTATCTTGGCCCACTTTTAACAATGCTTTATGAACATGAAGCTGTTATGGGGGAATCAGAAAACTTCGGACAAGATAGAACAAAAATATTTTTATCTATGCCACTTAGAGAAATGATGAGAGGTTTTTTTGATAAAGTAAAAGGTGTGACTTCGGGATATGCATCGCTTTCTTATGAAGAAGGGGAAATGAAAGAGGCGAATGTTACAAGACTTGATGTTTTGGTGGCTGATGAGGTTTTGCCGGCTTTTTCAAGAGTTATCTCCAAGAGGATAGCTGATGTTGAAGCTGAAAAAACCGTTGAGAAGCTTTATAATGTCATTCCTCGTCAACTTTTTCAAATGAAAATACAAACAAGAGCTCTGGGTAGAATAATCGCATCTAGAACAGTTTCAGCTTATAGAAAAGATGTTACTGCTCATATGTATGGAGGAGATATTACTAGAAAAATGAAGCTTAGGGAAAAGCAAAAGAAGGGTAAAAAGAAAATGGAAAGGAGGGGTAAGGTCAACATACCCCAAGATGTGTTTTTGAAGATGATGAGAAACGACTCTTAAAAAAGTCCAGGTATAACATAAGCCAAAACCATACTCAAAGCGATGATTATAGCTATAACCTTCCATATTATTTTTATAATGTCCTGATTTTTCTTTTGGAAAAGCATAATATTTGTTAAAATTTAATTAACTTCAATATTAGCATGATTTTAGATTTTCATCAAAAAAGAAAAATAAAACAATTTATATATTCCAAAGTGACTATTGTTTTGTTGATTATCTTTTCTTTGTATATGGTTTATGCGACATACAATGTTTATTTGAAAAAAGTTAGAAGTGCCAACGATTTACAGTTGGCTGACAAAAAATTAACTTCATTGGAGGCCAAAAACAGGGAACTGGATAGTCAAATAGAATCTTTAAATACCCCTTATGGTATTGAGAAGGAGATAAGATCTAAGTTTTTTGTTACAAAGGGTGGTGAAGAAAAGATGGTTGTTATAGTTGAAGATAAAACAGAAGAAAAAGTAACCAAAGATGATAATAAAGGAATATTAAAGTCAATTAGAGATTTTTTTGGTTTTTAATGTTATAATGCATTTTTATTAGTTTAATTTTAAAAATATGAATACACAAGTTTATATATATTCAACACCAACTTGTCATTGGTGCCACACAGCCAAAGATTATTTTAATGAAAATAATATAAAATATACAGATTTTGATGTCTCTTCTAATATGGAAAAATTGCAAGAAATGCGTGATAAATCTGGCCAAATGGGTGTGCCGGTTATAGTTATAGACAAAGAGGAAGTTTCAGAAAATGGTCAAAAAGCTGTGAAAAGCAATGT
>CAYLWA010000043.1:2593-3737 GCA_964387335.1 uncultured Candidatus Saccharibacteria bacterium
ATCAAATTACAAAGCTTTTGCTTTGTTTTGCCGCCGTAGTTCAATGGATAGAACGGTCCCGTCCTAAGGGAGCGATGCAGGTTCGATTCCTGCTGGTGGCACAAAATAGAAAAGTAAACCTAATAAAATTTTTTAAATTCCCTAAAATCTTCTATTAGATCATTTTTGGTTTCCATTTCAATATTACCATTTGAGTCCATTTTAAATATTTTTTTAATATGTTTTTTACCGGCTATGAAATCTCTATTTTCACCTACATAAGTGTAATTACCGTGTGGGAGACCGTATTTAGATTCAAAATCCATTATTAAATCTTTATGTTTCTTACTTTCATAAGTATTTCTTGAAAAATGACCCATTGCGTAAAATTTAGCGCCATTTATTATATATTCACATCACATTATTATACAATTTGTAACAATGCCGGAAGTTACACTATATCCTTCTGGCAGGATTCGTATTTCATCTAGCGGACATTCAATTTGTGTCATACTTTTTATTATATATTATTTAGTAAATTATATATAGACTTATAATAACGAATAAATTATTATCTTTTTGTTTATATTTGATATAATTACTAAATGTTAAATAGCTCAAAAATAACAATTAAAAATTTTCTTCTTATTTTTTTAGTTTTAATAATAATTTTTTCTCTTTACTATTTTACAAATTTATATTCAAAAGATAAATTACCATCGAGTAATAAAGTGTATTCTGTTAAAGAGATAGTTGATCTATTTAAAAATGATTCTGATTTCTTAAAAAATAACAGAGTTAGGATAAAAGCTTATGTCGTAGATTCTACAAAAGGGACAGGTTGCAGTAGTTATATGGTTTTAAGTGATTATGAATATGTTGATTATTTTAAAAATAGGTATGATCCAAAATTATCGGTTTTAGAGCAAAGAAAGTCACAGGAAATGGCATCTCAAGCACCTATAATTTATACAGGTATAACTTTGGATATGCCCAAGGATATTTTTCCGATAGAATCAGGGATATATGAAGGTTACTTTTATGATAAAAATTTAAGTTTAAAATGTAGTGGTGGTAAAAACAGATTTATCATTGATAAAAAAATTCAAGAATTATAAATGAAGCTAATTTTAAAAGTTTATAACATACCACAAAATTTTGATTT
>CAYLWA010000044.1:0-3457 GCA_964387335.1 uncultured Candidatus Saccharibacteria bacterium
TTGTTTGAGTATTTCTTTGGAGTTCTTGTCTTTTGTCCTTTTCCTGTTGGTTTTCCGTAAACTGACATAGCTCTTCTTCTTCCTCTTCCTTGTCTTCCTTCTCCACCTCCGTATGGGTGATCTACTGGGTTTTGAGCTGTTCCACGAACTGTTGGTCTTATACCAAGCCATCTGTTCCTTCCAGCTTTTCCAAGATTTACTAGTCTGTTTTCGTTGTTTGAGACTTCACCTATTGTTCCATAACAAGTCTCCAAAACCTTTCTAATCTCACCTGATGGCATTTTAAGGTCAACATAGCCATTATCTCTTGCGACAACCTCTATGTAGTTACCACCTGATCTAGCAAGTTTAGCACCACCTAATGGTTTAACTTCAACATTGTAAACAAAAGTTCCAAGTGTTACCTCTTTAAGTGGCATTCTATTACCAACTTTCATAGGAACATTTTCACCAGTTATAAATTCATCAGAAACATTTACACCTTTTGGAATAAGTATATATCTTTTTTCACCGTCTTTATATTGAACTAGACCTATAAATCCAGATCTGTTTGGATCATACTCTACTGTTTTTAAAGTATAAGGTATATTTAATTTTTCGTATTTAAAATCAACATCTCTCCATAGTCTTTTGTGGCCAGATCCTTTATGTCTTGTAGTTATGATTCCACTGTTATTTCTACCTGAAAATCTCTTAAAACCTTTTGTCAGTGATTTGAAAGGTTTTGAAGAAGTTAAAACATCAGAATATTTTATTCCTGTCATTCCTCTTCTTCCTGCTGTTGTAGGTTTATATCTTTTCATATTATTTCACTTGATTAAATTTCTATTTTTTCACCTTTTTTAAGATAAACATATGCTTTTTTCATACCAGCCCTAACACCTCTTTTACCTCTTATGAAAACATTTTTTTGAGGAATATTAACTATATTTATTCTTGTTGGTTTAAATTTGTAAACTTCCATAAAAGCTTTTTCAACTTCTTTTTTGTTTGAAAGTTTGCTTACTTCAAAAACATAGACAGAATTTTCTGTTTTTAAAGCAGATTTTTCAGTTATTCTTGGTCTGATTAGTATATCTGATGTTTTCATATTATTTTAATTTACTTGCAATGAATTCCAAACTAGCTTCTGGATTTTCAATTATAATATACTTGTAATTTAACAAATCAACAGGATTTATGTTTCTCACTTCTTCTGTAAGTATATTTGAAATATTTGAAAAACTTTTCTTTGAATTGTCATTTGTTGCAGATAGAGCAACTATTGCAGAATTTCTTCTCTTTGTAGTAAGTGTAGAAAAACCATCAACAACAGAAAGATTTTTCAAAACAGAAACAGCTTCTTTTGTTTGAGGTTTACCAAATGAGAAAGAATCAACAAAAAGTATTTTACCCTCTTTAAATTTAGATGAAAGTACAGTGTATAAAGCTTTAGCTTTCATTTTTTTATTAACTTTTCTAGAATAATCTTTTTCATTTCTAGGGCCGTGAGCAACACCTCCACCTACCCATATTGGAGATCTAGTTGATCCGTGTCTTGCTCTACCTGTTCCTTTTTGTTTCCAAGGTTTTTTACCTCCACCTGAAACATCTCCTCTGTCCTTAGTATGAGCAACAGGTGTTCTAGCGTTTGACTCCATAGATGTTACCACTTGGTGAACCAAGTCAGCATTCCATTTCAAACCAAAAACAGCTTCTGGCAATTTTACCTTTCCAACTTCTTTCCCCTTTTGATTATATACTGTTGCTTCCATATTTTTATCCTTTAATTTTAATAAGAGTTCCTTTTCTTCCTGCAATCGCACCTTTTATATATACCAAAGAATTATCACTGTCTATTTTTACAATTTTTAGTCCTTTGATTGTTATAGTATCAGAACCCATTCTACCTGCCATTCTTTTACCTTTGGCAACTCTACCACCATCTCTTCCTCCTCCACCAATAGATCCCGGTTCTCTTTCAGAATGTTTTTGACCGTGAGTTCTAGGGCCTCCAGCAAAACCATGTCTTTTAACAACACCTTGAAAACCTTTTCCTTTTGAAATAGATGTTACTGTGATAGCATCACCTTCGTTAAAAGAAGATAGATCAACCTTGTCACCAGAATTCAGTTTTTCTGATGTTTTAAATTCAATCAAACCTTTAAAATCTCCTAAACCTTTCATATTACCCTTAACAGGTTTTGATATATTTTTTGAGTTTCTTGTTCCATAACCAAGAACAAGAGCTTCGTAGCCATCTTTTGAAACCTCTTTGTTTGAAACCACAGTCAAAGGATCCACTTTTACAATAGTAACTGGATAAACTTTTCCCAAATCATCAAAGATTTGAGTCATATTCTGTTTTGTTCCTACGATAAATTTCATAAAAATTAAGCAGTTCACAAGCGATACTATCAAAATAAATAACTATTGTAAAGCTTTTTTAAACTACAGATTGCGTATCCCAAAGAATATTTAGGATACGATAATCTGAAGTCTAGAAACTACATTATTCTAACGTCTATATTTACACCAGAAGGTAAAGATAGGTTTGTTAGAGATTCCATTATTTTTTGATTTGGATTCAAGATATCAATAAGTCTTTTGTGAACCCTCATCTCAAATTGTTCCCTAGCATTTTTGAAAACAAATGAAGCACGATTTACTGTGTATTTTTTAGACATTGTAGGCAGTGGTATAGGGCCTAAAACAGTAGCATCATACCTTAGTGCAGTATCTATTATTTGTTTTACAGATACATCAAGTATTTTATACTCATAAGCACTGACTCTTATTCTAAGTTTTGAAACCACATCATCTTTTGATGTTTTTGTTGTTTTCTTTTTTGTAGTTTCTTTTGTTGTCATAATGACGGTTGATTATTATTAAGCGATTATCTTTGTTACAACACCAGCACCAACAGTTTTACCACCCTCTCTTATAGCAAATTTTTGCTTCTCTTCCAAAGCAACAGGAGCAATAAGTTTTACCTTGAATGTTGCTGTATCACCAGGCATAACCATCTCAACACCTTCTTTCAAAGTCACATCTCCTGTAACATCAGTTGTTCTGATATAGAATTGTGGTTTATAACCAGAGAAGAATGGTGTATGTCTTCCTCCTTCTTCTTTTTTCAAGATGTAAACTTCAGCTTCAAACTCTGTATGAGGATTTACTGAACCAACTTTTGCCAAAACTTGACCTCTTGATATGTCTTCTTTCTTTGCACCTCTAAGTAGTATTCCGGCGTTATCTCCAGCAATACCCTTGTCCAAAGATTTATTAAACATTTCAATACCTGTAACTGTGTATTTTACACTGTCTTTAAGACCAATTACTTCGATTTCCTCTCCAACTTTCACTTCACCTCTTTCAATTCTTCCTGTAACCACAGTTCCTCTTCCTTCAATAGAGAAGATATCTTCAACCGGCATAAGGAAAGGTTTATCAGTCTCTCTTTGAGGTATTGGGAAAT
>CAYLWA010000045.1:0-2497 GCA_964387335.1 uncultured Candidatus Saccharibacteria bacterium
TGAAAAAAGAGGATGCGGACAATTTAAAGAAACAACTAGAAGAAGCTGGCGCAAAGGTCACATTGAAATAAACAAAGTTTATTTCAGACCTTTGCGAGCCGGAACGAATTCTGATTCAGTAGAATCAGAACGTGAGGCGGGGTCGCGGGTTTGTGTGAGCGACGGCGAACACAAAACCTGTGACCAAAAGTTACTTTGAAATAATTTTTCAAATTCACTCCAAAATAATTCAAAAATTAAACAAAAAGAAAATCCGGGTCTACCCGGCTTTTTGTTTAATTTTTCTATCTTTCTTAATCCTATTTTTTATTCTAGCTGGAACGCTATGGTATTTAAAACATTCTTTACAAAAAAATATCTGTTCATTTTTTCCTCTATGTTTTTCTGCAATACGACTATTTTCATACGAGGTAAAGTTTGTAGTGCAGTATCTCATATTCCTAATATTATTTATAACATTACAGTCATATTGTCAATAGTCGCTTTTTTGTTATTTTTTGTCTATAATACAGTTTGTTTTGAATAATTTATAATTAATTTATGGAAACACTTGCAAAAATATTCGGCTCTGAAACTAAGGTAAAGGTGCTTAGACTTTTTTTATTTAACAATGAGAGTCATTTTGATTTGGATACTGTATCAGATAGGGTAAAAGAAAATAGTTCTAAGGTTAAAAAAGAAATAAATAATTTAAAAAAAATTTCTTTTTTGCGTGAAAAACAAATATATAAAGGTTCTGTTAAAAAAGGCAGAAGAGTGGTTAAAAAGTTTTCTTCAGTTTTTTCTCTTAATCCTAGTTTTACTTATATAGAGTCTTTATATAATCTTCTTATAAATTCTAAACCTCTTGAACCAAAAGAACTTGCTAGAAAAATATCAAATCTTGGATCTATTAAACTTTTAATTGTGGCTGGTGTTTTTACTCAAGATAAAGAAAGCAGGGTAGATATGCTCATAGTCGGAGATAGTGTCAAAAAAACATCTTTGGAAAATACTATAAAAAACATAGAAGCTGAACTTGGAAAAGAAGTTAGGTATGCATTTTTTACAACAGAAGATTTTATTTATAGACTTAGAATGTTTGATAAACTCATAAGAGATATCCTTGATTATCCACATCAAAAAATAATAAATAAAATCGGCAATATTTAATATTTGTGCTATAATAGAAGTATTATTATAAGTTAAATTATTATTATGATGATAATCGAAAGTTGGAAAGAGGTATTACAAGCATCATTTCAAAGTCTTTGGTTTGGTGCGATTATGTTTTTACCTAAAATACTAGTTGCAATTATAGTTGTTCTTTTAGGATGGGCTTTGGCATCATTTATCGGAAAACTTGTTAAAAAGTTTTTCCATACAATAAAATTCGATGAAGCTTTATCAAAAGCTGGTGTTGAAAATGTTGTTAGAAAAGCTGGTCTTAATTTAGACTCTGGAGCATTTATTGGAACAGTTATTAAACTGTTTATAATAATCGCTTTTGTAATTGCTGGTCTTGATATTTTGGGACTAAGTCAGGTTACACAATTTTTACAGCAAGTTGTTTTAGGATATGTTCCTCAACTAATTGTTGCTGTGCTGATCCTTTTGGTTGGTGCAGTGGTTGGAGATGTCTTGGGTAAAATAGTTGTTGCAACATCAAAAACTGCTGGTATAAATTCAGCAGAAATTTTAGGAAAAATCACAAAGTGGTCTTTGTGGATTTTTGCTATTTTAGTGGCTTTATCACAAATGGGAATAGCAGGACCTTTTATACAAACTTTGTTTACAGGTTTTGTTGTTGCTCTATCTTTAGCACTAGGTCTTTCATTTGGACTAGGTGGTCAAGAAGCGGCTGCTGATATAATCAGAAAAGTTAGAGATGATGTTAGAAAATAGCCTATTTTGGTTATATTTTAACACACAAAAAACACCTTAAAATATGGTGTTTTTTGTATTTGACAAAACGGGGTTATTCCCCGTTGTTTCCTCCAGAAATATTAAAATGAAAAATTGCTTCGTATTTTGATGCTAATAATTCTAATTCACCTATAATATCAGACGGCAAAACATTTGTAGTTAATGATATTGTCGCTTTCATTTCATATCTAGTAAGTGGTACTCTATTTTTATCAACCCATGGTTCTAGAGTTATCCGATCTTTATATTCATAAAGATCAATAAAATTAAATTGTTTTTCATTTAAAACAATTTTACTTACTGAAAATCTTTCATCTGGTCTTGCTGTTGAGACCCAATATACTTTTTTGCCAGATCTTACACATCTCATTGCCCCCTGGTAAAAATCTTGATCACCTGATACGATGATAACCTCGTTGAAATTTTCACTTAATTCGGCCAATATTCCATTTATGTATCTATCATCATCGTCTTTGTTTGGACATAATTGTGTAATAAATCTAACTTTTTCACCTTCCGCAAACGAGCTTATGTTTTGGATTGTTTTTGCAAGATAATTTTTTGCATTTACTGTTAAATGCATTTCACAGTC
>CAYLWA010000046.1:0-2322 GCA_964387335.1 uncultured Candidatus Saccharibacteria bacterium
TACCGTAGAAAATATTAAAAAAACTTTGATCAAAATTAAACATAAAAAAATTATAACACAAAACATTATTATAAATATTCACACCCATCCCGCCAAATCATAATTTTAGAGACTTGCGAGGCTGACCGAGCCGAGCACGAGGTGAGAAGTGATGTTATCACTTCGTAAAACCTTGAACTTCTTTTAAGAAGTGAAAGGTGTACTGCTCCTGTAAGGAGATTTTTAGCAAAAATTTATCCGTGCTCTAAAATTATGATTTGGTAGGATAAACATCTAAATATTCACAGAAAAATTTGACTTTTGTTTGAAAAATTTTGTATATTATTTTCGGTATGAATTTTTACGACATCCCTGGGCAGCCGCCCGGGGAGTGGCCTTCGCCCAAGGTTTACCTTGGGCACAATGAAATACCGGGTCAGCCACCGGCCGAATGGCCGGTGGTTGACAAAAAGGGAGGTGAAGAGGAATAGCGCTGTGAGGGTCGGTCTCTGCTGGAGCGACCGACCCTTGCGGTTTTTTATTTCTAAAAAGAAATCATTGAAAAAATGCCACAAGAAAGTTTTCTTTCTGTCTCCATCTCTTTTATCAAAAGTTCGCCATCACTAACTTCCCCACCTTCAAAAACCTCTTTTAGTAAATTTGTATATGTAGCAAAAGAATAATCAGTTCCATATCCAGACATTAAAACAAAAGCTTTATTTTGTGAAAGTATTTTCTTACAATTTCTTAAAAGATTCAAAACACCATCTTCGAGAATCCACTTTTTGCCACTGGAAGTTTTACCATAAGGAGGAGGATCTAGTATTATGGCATCATAAAAACTCCCCCTTCTTAATTCTTTTTCTGTAAATTTTAAAGCGTCATCCAACAAAAACCTAACAGAACCAGCTAAATTATTTTTGGATTTATTTTGGTTTGCCCAAAGGATTGCTTGTTTTGAAGCATCTATATGAGTAATATCAGCACCAAGACTTGCTAAATATAAACTAACTCCTCCTGTGTAACCAAAAAGGTTTAAAACTTTTATCTGCCTATTTGGATTTTCCTTTCTGTGCTTTTGTAAAACTTGACCCGCCATTTGCCAAAGAAGTGTTTGTTCTGGAAAAAGACCGGTATGTTTAAAATTATTTATTTTAAAGATTAAATTCAAACCTAAAACCAAACCTTGCCATTCTTTTATATCTTTTTTAAAAAACCACTTAAAACCTTTGGTTGTTTTTTTAAAATACAAATCATAGTTTTCCCAATCCTCCACTCTTTTTTTCCTTGACCATATTGCCTGTGGATCTGGTCGCCTTGTTATTACTCCAAAAAAGTCTTCAAGTTTTTCCCCTTCCCCAGAATCTAAAAGACTATATCCATCCAATTTTTCTAAAATTAAATTCATATATTATTTATACCATTAAAAACAAAAAACGCCACTAAATAAGTAGGCGTATATATTTATTTACAAACAAAACAAAATTTAAAATAAATTTTTCAAGATCTCCTTTTATTTCCCTCCAAATGTCATATCTGATCTTTCCAAACAATAAGATGAGCGAAAGACCAAAAAATAGCAAAATGGTAAGCAGTGGTGAAATAAATAGTTGTTTTATTTCACAACAAAGTCCTTTTATTCCATCATTAAAAATAAAAACTGCAATAACAAAAAGAATACTCAAAAGTTCCATCCAGTAAAATCATACACCTTTAAGGTATAAAATCAACCTTTGAATCTTCAAGAAGACTAGATTTATATATACCAACAAAAGAAACTAAAATACTAACAATAACAGGGCCAAATATAAAACCTTCTGGGCCAAAAAGCGCAATACCTCCTAAAACAGAAAAGAGTATTAACATTGAATGTATTTTAGTTTTGGATTTTATAATATAAGGATTAAGGAAGTTGTCTATTGTCCCAACCAAAAGCCCTCCCCAAATAATAAGCCCTATAGCGTAAGGTGTATTTCCAATAAACAAAAGATAGATAACAGAAGGTATTAAAATCAAACCAGTTCCAAGCCCTGGAACAACAGCACAAACAGCCGATATAGCTCCCCATAAAACAGCATTTGGCACAGAAAAGATAGAAAGCCCTATACCAACAAGCACACCTTGTATAACAGAAACAGTCAATGTTCCTTTGATGACAGAATTTATAGTTCCAGAGACTTTTGAGATTATTTCCCTATCATAACCATCTCTCATTGGTGAAAGTGAAGTAAGTTCATCTACAAAATACCTACCATCTCTTATAAAAAAGAAGGTAGCTATCAAAAAAAGTATCAAATCTATAACAATAGTCAGTGTTCCAAAAACAATATCTGTAAAATTATC
>CAYLWA010000047.1:0-2215 GCA_964387335.1 uncultured Candidatus Saccharibacteria bacterium
CTATTTGAAATATAAATTTCAACTTATTTAGGGCGCATTAGCGGGAAAGTTTGAAGCTCTCTTATTGGTTTATCAGAAAGTATTGCAAAAAGTCTCTCGCCCATACCAAAACCAAAAGCAGGTGGCATACCATGTTCAAGCATTTCCACAAATTCATCATCAGACATCATAGCTTCACTATCACCTGAATCAAGCAGTTCTTTTTGGTTTTCAAACCTATTTTTTTGATCAAGAGGATCGTTTAATTCTGAGTAACCATTTGTTACTTCTGAACCTGCAAGTATAAGCTGAACTCTCTCTGTTAACCTAGGATCATCTTTTTTAGCTTTTGAAAGAGGAGAAACGAGTTTCGGGTGATCCACAAGCCAAACAGGGCCAACTATCTGCTTTCTGCAATATTTCCAAAGAGTATCAGTTAATCTTTCCATATTATCCCCATCATATTTTACAGAAAGTTCTTTGAGTTTCTCTTCCATTTGTTCTTTTGTTGTATTTAAAATATCTATACCAGTTTTTTCTTTAACAATTTCAACATAAGAAATCTTTGGCCAACTACCTTCAAGAGAAAAATTAAAGCCTTTTGATGAAAAATCAAGTTTTCCAAAAGTTTTGAAAACAACTTCTTTTATCATCTTTTCTGTAAATTCCATACCCATATTGTAATTAGCAAAAGACCAGTAAAATTCCATATTTGTAAATTCTTGTAAATGTTCAGGTGAAGATCCTTCATTTCTGTAAACTCTACCTATCTCAAAAGTTTTATCAAATCCACCAGCTAAAAGTCTCTTTTGCCACAACTCTCCGACTGATATTCGTAAAAAGACATCAAGATCGTAATCGTTATGGTGTGTAGCAAAAGGTGTTGCTTCAGCACCACCTGTTGTTACTTCAAGTGTTGGAGTTTCAACTTCTGTAAAACCATTTGTAAGCAAAAATTCCCTAATGTATTGCCAAAAATTAGATTTTTTAACAATAAGCTCTTTGATTTCTTGATTTTCAAGAAAATCCAAATATCTTTTTCTGTATCTCTCGTCTGTATCTTGAAGTCCGTGCCATTTTTCAGGAAGTGGAAGTAAACTTTTTGAAGCCATTTGAAAATCCGTCAAAAGCAAACTTTCTTCACCTGTTTTACTTTTCATACAACTACCTGTAACAGAAATAAAATCTCCCATATCAACAGTTTCTGTAAACAAAGAGAAAATATCCTCTCTCACTTCATCTTTTTTTATAATAACCTGCATCTTTTCTGTGCCATCATACAAAACTGCAAAAAGTATAGCCCCTTGACCCCTTATTATCATTACCCTACCAGCTATGGAAATTTGTTTTGAAGAATTCTCTAAACTAGAAAAATTATCTTTTACAGATTTTATACTAAAATCCCTAGGAACATAAGCCGGATAACATTCTTTTCCTTTGGATTTTAAAAGATTTAATTTTAAAAGTCTAGCTTTTTTTATTTCTTCAATGGATGCCATTTAATTTATAGATATTATTTTATAAGAAACTTCACCGTTGGGAGTTTCAAAAGAAAAAGTATCCCCTTTCTTTTTTCCAAGTATCGCCTGTCCAAAAGGAGATCTGATTGATATTTTACCTTCAAGAACATTAACTTCTTCTGTTCCAACAATAACGTAATTTGTCTTTTTACCATCCTTTTCAACAACAACAGAAGAACCGACGGATACGGTATCTGAATGTGCGCCGGAAACTATTGATGCATTTTTTAATATATGCTCTATCTTTGCAATTCTATCTTCAAGGACAGCTTGTGCATCTCTTGCCTCGTGATACTCGGCATTTTCAGACAAATCACCCAGAGCTTTTGCATATTCTAGGTTTTGAGCAACCTCCTTTCTTTTTTCAGTTTTTAAAACTTCAAGTTCTTTTTTTAACTCATCAAATTTTTCCTGTGTAAGATATTCTTTATTGTCGTTCATTTTATGTTTTTTATTATGTTTAAAATAATATAAATACTTTACAGTATTTTTCAATAAATTTCAATGTTTATATTCTAACTTAAACTTAGATAAAAACGGTATTAGTTATTTAAATTTACCAAATCAAAAGCCTCTTTTGTGTAAACATTTGATGGCGACCAAACCATATATGAATTTATACCAAGATCAGACAAAGCTTTGATCTGTGCTCTAACCTCTTTTTCACCATAAGAGGCTCCTAGATCAAAATCCTGTATCCAAGGCCTATATACAGA
>CAYLWA010000048.1:0-2149 GCA_964387335.1 uncultured Candidatus Saccharibacteria bacterium
CTGTGCGCGATGAGGAACTCGAATCCCCGACCTTCCCGGTGTAAACGGGTTGCTCTAACCAACTGAGCTAATCGCGCATATATTATTTATATCTCAAAAACAATATTTTTACAAGAAATGGTTAAAAAGTATTTTTTCTGGTATAATACTATACCATTATGGATAATAGTTTAGATATAAGTGTTGGGGTTATAATGGATGGAAATAGGAGGTGGGCAAAAGCATTTGGTAAGGAGGGAATAGAGGGCCACAGTAAAGGATATGAAGTCTTTAAGGATTTTTTAAATTGGGCAAAAGATGCTGGAGTTAAAACTGTATATGTTTATGCTTTTTCAGAAGAAAACTGGAAAAGGTCAGAAAAAGAAGTTTCTTTTTTAATATCACTGATTAGGAAGGTTGTTGAAGACGATTTTGTTGATTTAAAAGAAAATGTCAGGATAAAATTTGCGGGTAGTATAAACAAATTTCCAGATGATGTTTATAAGAAAATGCTTGAAATTGAAAAGAAGACAGAGTCAAACACTGATTTTAATTTAGTTTTGTGTGTTTCCTATGGTGGCAGGCAAGAATTGGTTGATTGTTTTAATAATATAATTACAAAAAATCCAAATACAAAAAACATAACATCTGATGATATTTCACAAAATTTGTATTCTGCTTCATTTAAAGATCCGGATTTAATTATAAGAACTTCTGGCGAGCAAAGACTTTCAGGTTTTCTTCCTTGGCAATCTGTATATAGTGAGTTTTTCTTTACTAAAACTATGTGGCCAGATTTTACAAAAGAGGAATTTTTGCAAATATTGGATCAGTATAAAAATAGAGAGAGGAGGCTTGGTAAATAAAAATTATGAAAATAAAAATACTATATGAGGATAAAGATATTTTAGCCGTATATAAACCGGCGGGTGTTTTAGTTCATGGCGACGGTCGTGACCAAAGCGAAAATATTGTAAACTGGTTTGTTTCAAACTATCCAAAATCTAAAAATGTTGGAGAAGATATGGAGGATCAAAAAGGGGAGGTGATAAAAAGATCAGGTGTTGTTCACAGGTTAGATAAAGATACTTCTGGTGTCTTGCTTTTAGCAAAAACAAAAGAGGGTTTTTTCTGTCTAAAAGAGCAATTTCAAAATCATAGCATAAAGAAAATTTATAATGCTTTTATTTATGGTATTTTAAAGATAAAACGAGGTGTTATAGATAAACCAATAGGTAGGAATGCCAGAGATTTTAGAAAGAAAACAACTCAAAGAGATATGAAGGGTGAGGTCAGAGAAGCTATAACAAATTTTGTTGTGTTATCTGAAAATAAAAACTATTCTTTTATAAAAGCTATTCCAAAAACGGGTAGAACGCATCAGATCAGGGTTCATTTGAAAAGCATTGGTCATCCCATAGTTGCAGACTCGTTGTATGCCGGGAAAGTAAAAAATGGATTAAAATTTAAAAGAACAGCTTTGCATTCAAAAAGTATTGAATTTCAAAATACCAAAGGTCAAATGATAAAAGTTGAAGCTGATTTTCCAGATGATTTTACTGAGGCAATGAAAGCTTTTAAGGATTTGCGAATTTAAGTTTTATATGTTAAACTGCTTTTCATTATGAATACAGCAGTAATTTCACCGGTAAAAATAGACGAGAGAGCAAATCTTGATATGAGATCAGGGGATACAGTCAGGGTTTGGCAAAAAATACAAGAGAAAGGTAAAACAAGACTTCAAGCTTTTGAAGGTTTGATTATTGCCAAAAAACATGGCAAAGAAGCTGGTGCTACTTTTACAGTTAGAAAAATATCAAATGGTGTTGGTGTTGAAAAAATATTTCCACTATATGCTCCTGTAATTGACTCAATAGAAGTTTTAAAAAGATCAAAAGTTAGAAGAGCAAAGCTTTATCATATAAGAGACAAAGCCGCAAAAGAAATCAGGAGACAAATGAGGAACATAAGAAATGTTAAGTCGGTAGAGGAACAAGTGTCAGAAGAAGCAAAATCAGAATAAAAAAATCGCCAAAAGGCGGTTTTTTTGATATAGTGTTTGTAAATGCCCAGGTGGCGGAACTGGTATACGCGTACGCTTGAGGTGCGTATGGAGCAATCCTTGAGGGTTCAAGTCCCTCCTTGGGCACAAGAAAAAGTCATGTTATGA
>CAYLWA010000049.1:0-864 GCA_964387335.1 uncultured Candidatus Saccharibacteria bacterium
TTGAAAAAATCAATAAATGCCAAAAAGAAGACAATTTTGATACAGTTTTACAGATATCCTCAGAAAATAATAGATATTGACAAAAAATATTTATAGTGTATACTTCTATTTATCAAGGCGTCACCCACATCTGCATCAAGGAGCGGATGAAACGGGGGCGCCTTTTTATATAAAAACTAATCCCTCTCTTTTATGACATTTAAGGCTGTTTTTAGTTGACCCTTGCGAATTTCGGATATAAATTTTTTCAAAGTGTCAAAAATAACAGGTAGTTCAAGATAATCTATAAGTATAGCTAGCCACGCAAGCCAAGAGGGAAGCAGAACCTTTTCTGTAAATTCTGAAACCACAAATTCATCGGTTATCCAAAAGAGATGGAGCCACTGACTATTTAAAAATACAAGGAAAATTATTGATTTATAATTAAATTTCATCCTAAGATCATCTATATAAACTAAAGAGGCACTTATAAGCGCTGGTATTTCAGTAAAATCAACTAAAATTAAAAGTTTTTCCAATACAGGACCGGCTGTATAAAGTGAATGACCAAAAGCTTTAAACCAGATTACATTTGTAAAAAGCCAAAAAAGATGCAGAATCTGGAGAGAAAATAGAAAAACCGTAACTCCCAAGGTTAAAGTATGGTGGTTATCATAAAAATTCCAAAACTTATTCCAAATATTTTTCATAGTTGATAATTATAAGACAATCCGGCAAAAAAAGAAAATAAACTATTGACAAATCAATAATTATGTTATATACTAAAATTGGTGGGTACAGCTATCAGCCATTGAGGGCGGTTTTAAACCACTGAATATGAGGTTATTCCTCAATATTCAAAAATGGACGTGCTGCCTGTCACGA
>CAYLWA010000049.1:874-2064 GCA_964387335.1 uncultured Candidatus Saccharibacteria bacterium
ATAAAACAGGCCCCTCACCTGAAAAGTGAGGTTTAATTTTTACCCAAAATAGCATCTTCAAGAGTTTTTTTAAGGAGGGGGAAGAGATTTAAGCTGAAAATATTGAAAACTGTTTCAGAGTTAGAAACAACGCTTAATATACTACTTTTTGTCTTTGATTGTAGATCTCTGTCTATATAAGGAACTGTTATAGCTCTCAAATCTCTATCTTTTGTACTATCGGCCTCACTACTGACTGAAATGATGCCTATGAGTTTACCGGAACTTGAAACAACTGCACCACCAGAAGAACCTTTTTGAGAAACAACTGTTCCACCAACAGATACCAAATCTATTGTATCTTCTTTAAATGTAAAAAAGTTAGTTATTGTTGACTCGGCGCTTGATTGGTAAAGCGATTGTGATATGTATATTCCTCCCAGAAAACCCGCTGGATATGAAGCAAGGAGAACACTGCCACCTTTTTCAAAATTAAAAGAAGGGTCTATTTGTAAAAAATCAAAAGGTGATAGGGGACTTTGATCTATCCTCTCAGTTATTTTCAAAAAAGCATAGTCGTATTCTCCTGTGCCCATAGGTTTTTCCTCCAAGAGAAGTTTTTTGTTATTGAAAATCCAATCAGGAGATATGTAGATAAGTTTGGCTTTATACATAGGATAAGCAGGGGAACCAGTCCTTATAACACAATCTAGATAATCTTTTTGACCATTGAAATCTTTTAATAAAAAATACTGTCCGATGTGGGCATTGGTTAAAATAACACCATCACTTGAAATAATAACACCACTTCCAGTTATAGGAGATATAACACCACTTGAAGAAACATTACAAAAAATG
The DNA here is from genome assembly GCA_964387335.1 of uncultured Candidatus Saccharibacteria bacterium. Classification (GTDB taxonomy): domain Bacteria; phylum Patescibacteriota; class Minisyncoccia; order Phycocordibacterales; family DATDWN01; genus CAYXZA01. The sequence goes on from CAYLWA010000049.1 coordinate 1,712, forward strand.
TTTACAAGAGCTTTTCTGGTTTTATCATTTAAAACCGAAAAATCAACATTTTGGACTGTTTTTATTGGGGTACTGGAAGAAATAATATTTAAATTTTTCAAGACAACAGTTTTTTTAACAGTTTTATTTGTGGTGCTGGAAACTTTCAAATCACTTTTAACTGGTGTAGTGGTGCTTTTTAAAGAAACTTCAACATTTTCTTTTTTTGGTTCCTGATTTAAATTATTTTCGGTGATATTTTGAGACGGCGTGGTTTTTGAAGGGTTGGTCTTTTGACTGATCTGGTTATCTAAAACAAATAACAGGATCACTAAAAACAATGATAATAATAAATTTCTCATAATGGGATTATA
>CAYLWA010000050.1:0-2029 GCA_964387335.1 uncultured Candidatus Saccharibacteria bacterium
CTTCTGGTGCACCGCCGATGCAATACAGCATGTCAATTTCATTATCTGGCAAACCGAAATATACAACTTCTTTATTACCTTTTATATAGCAAGTTAATACCTTTTTTATTATCATAACTGATAAATTATACCATTAAATTATCGTTTGACACAAAAAATAAATAGATTAATATATCTGTTTAGATGACCCCTAGTCAGATTATTGGAGCAGTAGATCTATTTTCTGATATATACGAAGTTGATATGTATATAGTGGCAGAGTGCAGAAGGTGTAGAAAAATAAATCCAGTTATGGAAATAGCAAGAAGAATAAGTCTCGGAAAAATAGATTTCAGGTGTAAAAAATGTGACTATATTGATCGAATACATATAAGCATTCTTGGAAACAAGATCCCGTTTATGACAAAGGATCAAATTGATACATTATTAAGGATTTTCGGTGGTACTTATTTTGAATACTCACTTGATATTGTTGTAAACAGATTACTTTATTACGGGACAACAAGAACAAATCTACGACGAAAGGATGTGATGATTAAATTAGCTACTCACTTTAAGGAAGGGCCATTAACAATACTAGCAACGGAATCATTGGTAAACATAACAGGAACAAATGCCTTCTTTATTAATGATATTAAAAGAATGATTAATGGAAAAGTCTAAAACCAAACCCTGAACACCTAAATAAAAAGGTGTTTTATTTTATACAAAAATCTATCAAAACATTATTACCAACAGATACACCCTCTTTCTTTCTGATTATAGATTTTATTGACATTAGATATATTTTCTCTTTTTTATGAGGAAAAAGTGAAGTCTTCCACTCTGTTTTTCCAACTCTTGCTACAATTGGCAAAAGACCATTACTTGAAGTTTTTACTTTTTTTGTTTTGACAAGTAAAGAAACTCTGTCAGATATCTTCTTTGGAACATAAACAAAATGCCACCCAGAAAATCCCGGCCACAACCACACTTCAGCTTTAAAACTAAAATTATATTGATTCATTTAAAAGATTAAAACCTTTTTTCTATAAATCTTAAAACAACAGCAACTATCAAAAACAAAATTCCGCAAACGATTGAAAACAGAGAAAGTGCATAACTCAATATTGCCAAACCTAACGCTGTAATAAGCGCTGTTGCTGTTATCCAAATATTTCTGGCTGTATTTTCAACCATCTCTGGTTTTCCAGATGAATCCAAAATAACATTACCAGCAGAGTCTTTTTTAGAAACAAATCTATCCATTTGGGCAAATGTTTTATCTGATGTTATCTGTAATGTATGATGTCGTATTATGTCCATCTGTGATTTTAAAGTCAAAGGTTCAGAGACTTTTTTGTTTGGCATAGACGCATCCTCTGGTGTAACTATTTTTTCTCGCGCCACTGTTTTATAAGTAAAAACTACACCAAAAATTCCACTAAAAATCATTAAAAATGAACAAATAAAAAGAAAAATGTAGGAAAACTTTATAAACTTTTTCATATTTTTAAAAAAGTTAATGATAATACTCATATTATGCCACAAAAGAAAAATAAAGGTAAGTGTTTTATTTCCAATTTAAATAGGTAATAGAGAGTTGAAGAATTGTCGCAAAAGAGACCCATAACAAATATGGAAATTGCGCATATGCAATCCATCTTACATAAGGCCAAATTGAAATTATTGCCCACAACAAAGTAACCAACACTAAAACAATGTCAATCGAAGCCAATAGATTATTTTTTAAACCAAACTGTATTGGCGTAAATGCAAAATTAAAAACTAAATTTAAAATAAAAGGTATCAAAATCTTCTTTGGTATTTCCCCTGCTATAACTTTTTGAAAAACTGAAATATAAGATATGGCTATAATGATATACAAAACTGTCCAAACTGGACCAAAGACAGAAGATGGTGGTGCAAAACTTGGTTTTATATATGTTGTATATGTTTCGTATGATTTCATAATACTTACTAAATAATATCATAATTTTGCTTTATAATATCTAAAGCTATTGTTTCTAACTATTATTTCTACTCAAAT
>CAYLWA010000051.1:0-2000 GCA_964387335.1 uncultured Candidatus Saccharibacteria bacterium
ATTGAAAGAACTTGATCAGCTTAAATCCGAGTTTCTCTCACTTGCTACGCATCAGATCAGAGCACCTCTTACTGCTATAAAAGGTTACGCTTCTCTTATTCTGGAAGGCGATTATGGAAAGATTACCCAACCGGTTGAATCTGCTGTTAAAAATATATTTGAATCTTGTCAAAGCTTGGTCTTGATTGTAAATGACTTTTTGGATATATCCAGAATAGAGCAAGGTAGGATGAAATATGAGATGACTGATTTTGATATTTCTTTTCTTGTTTCTGATATTGTCCAAAAACTTAGACCAAACATAGAATCTGCCGGACTTTCTGTTTCAACTGATTTACCAAAAGAAAAGATTTCTGTTTGTCTTGATCAAAACAAGATAAGGCAAGTTATTGGAAATATAATAGACAACTCTATAAAATACACAAAAAATGGTGGCGTAAATGTTTCTGTTGTAAAAGATGATCTAAATGTTTTGGTGTTGGTCAAAGATACAGGTATAGGCATATCAAAAGAGGATATTCCTAAACTTTTTGCAAAATTTGTTAGGGCAAAAGATGCAAACAAGACAAATGTTATAGGAACAGGGCTCGGACTTTACATTGCAAAACAAATGGTTGAGGCACAAGGGGGTAAGGTTTGGGTAGAGTCAGAAGGTCTTGGTAAAGGTTCAACTTTCTTTATAAAATTGCCTATTAAAAAATAGTTTGTTAGATTTAGATAATGCAAACAGATGCTTGGGAAAGGGAATACAGGAATCCAAAATTTTTAACAATAGCCCTTAAACCACAAGAGGATATCTTGCGTTTTGTAAAATTTTTAAAAAAGAAAAAGTTTAATTTTTCTGAAAAACTTTTAGATCTTGGTTGTGGCACAGGTAGAAACAGTAATTTTTTTGCGGAACTCGGTTTTAATGTTTGGGGTTTTGATATATCTAAAACCGCCATTGATGTAGCAAAGAAAACAGCTATTGAAAAAAAACTTTCATCCGTAAATTATGATTTGAAAAATATTGGCGAGGTGTTTGATTTTCCTGATGAAAGTTTTGACCTGATACTAGATGTTACATCATCAAATTCTTTAAATGAAAAAGAGAGAGGTGTTTATATAAAAGAAGTTTATAGACTTTTGAAAAAAGACGGGTATTTTTTCTTCAAGGGTTTGTGTTTAGAATCTGATAAAAACGCAAAGACTTTGATTAAAAATTTTCCTGGAAAAGAAAAAGATACATATTTTCTAAAAGATATTGGTCTGTTTGAGAGAGTTTGGGCAAAAAAAGATTTACAGGATTTTTATGGAAATTTTTTTGATTTTGATTTTTTGGATAAAAAAAGTTCATATCAAACAATGTCTTCGGTCAAGTATAAAAGAAACTTTTGGATAGCTTATTTAAAAAAGAAATAATTTTAAATATGTGATATAATGAAATTTATGACAAAAGAAGTAATGCTTTCAGGTATAAAACCAACTGGTAGGCCTCACATAGGCAACTATTTTGGAATGATGAGACAACTCATTGATTTGCAAAATACTGATAGGTACCAAAATATGTTTTTTATTCCAGATTATCATGCTTTAAACTCTGTTTTTGATAAGGAGGTAATGTCTTCAAATATAGTAGATATTATCATTGACTACCTGGCTATAGGTTTTGATCCTAAAAAATCTATGATATTTAAACAGTCAGATGTTTCCGAACACACTGAACTTGCTTGGATTTTTGACACCATAACCACTATGCCGTATTTGCAGAGGGCTCACGCATATAAAGATGCAGAAAGCAAAGGTAAAGAAATATCTGTCGGAGTTTTTAATTACCCAATGCTTATGGCTTCTGATATCTTGCTTTATGATACAAAGATTGTTCCTGTTGGTCAGGATCAAAAACAGCATGTAGAGTATGCCAGAGATACAGCCGAGAAATTTAACAGAATATACAAAGAAGAAATTTTTGTTATGCCAGAAGAAAAGATAATAGAGGGTGTTGTTGTTGGAACTGATGG
>CAYLWA010000052.1:0-1996 GCA_964387335.1 uncultured Candidatus Saccharibacteria bacterium
CCTATTGGACATTTCCAAAAAGAAATAGACTTATGGCAGGGATATCACATGCGACTCTCATCATTGAAGCAGAATTACAAAGTGGAACACTTATAACATCAAAACTGGCTAGTGAGTACAATAGAGATGTTGGAGTAGTTCCAGGAAGTATTTTATCTTCCCTTTCTGATGGACCAAACATGCTTTTACGATTGGGAGCAATTCCCATTAGAAATAGTGAAGATGTACTAGAAATGCTTGGCATAAAATATATAAATGAAAATAATAAACAAAATGTATTACCACTAGATCTAACGGATAATGAAAAGAAAATTTATGAAATAAAATCTAGAGGCATACAAAATATTGAAAATATAATAGAACAAAGTGGTTTAAATATAGTTGATTTTAATATTGCTATGACAGGACTTGAAATGAAGGGTTTATAAAAACAATAAATCTCTATCTATATCATCGATATCAGTTCCCTTTTCTTTATGATTCAAAGCATTTTTTGTAGAAGCAAGATAAACTATTCTTTTACCATATTTTTCTTCAAGTTTATCTATACTTTTATGAATATCTTCAAATTTATCTATAAAATTACTTTCGCCAAATAGATCATTTTGTGAAGCGTTTTTGGGAACTAGACCTGATAAAGTAACACCGACTGTTCTATACTTTAAATCTTTTAAATATATTTTATCAAAATACTTTATTGCTTCACTAAGTATTATTTCTGGTAAATTGCATGGTAAAGGTAAAACTACTCTTATACTTCTATAAGAAAAATCTTTTGTTTTAAGAAATATAAAAACTTCTTTTGAAACCAAGTTGTAGTATCTCGCTTTATTACAACTATCTTCTATATGTTTTGATAATTGTGATAATAAAAATACTTTATCATTTGTAAAAGGATGAAATGATCTTGTCTTTTGGATTGAACCATATATAGTCTTTTTATTTTTATCAATATCAATAATACTCTCGCCCTTTAATTCATACCAAATGATCTCATGGGGTTTTGATAAATTTTCTTTTATCCAGTGTCTATCTTTTTGAATAAAATCAAATACTGTATTTATTCCTTTTTTCTTTAAAAAGACTGCTGTACTTGGACCAATTCCCCAAACTTTTTCTATATTTGTTTTTTCAAGAAATTTATTTATATCTTTTTTATATATAAAGGTTAGACCATTTGGCTTTTGCCATTTTGAAGCGAGTTTGGCTAGAACTTTTGTTGGAGCTAAACCTATAGATATAGAAAGATCTAATTCTTTATTTACTTCATGTTTTATCTTTCTTGCAATATCTTCATAAGACATTTTAAAGGGTTTATCCCAACCTGTAAGATCTGCAAAACATTCATCTATACTGTATTCTTCAACTTTATCAGTGTATCTTCGGACGATATCAAACATTTTTTTTGAATAAATTGCATATGATCTATAGTCACCAGGTAAAACTATGACATTTTTAAAATCCTTTCTAATTTTAAATATCGGCATACCACGAACTATTCCTAAAGCCTTTGCTTCATAAGAAAGTGCTGAAACTATTCCCCTTTCTTCACCTGTTACTACGGGTAAACCTTTGAGTTTTGGATTTTTTGCAACTTCTACACCAACAAAAAAAGCATCTCCATCCATATGGAAAATTATTTTTTCTTTTTTATTGTTTTGCTCAAATAGATTTAGAGTAACTATATTATAATATAAAAGAATTATATTTTACTACTTCTTACTTATCTTCTTTGTCTTTATTTTTTCTACTTTCTTTGAAGATTCTTTATTTTCTGGATTCTCTTTTATTTCTACTTTTGTAGGAACTGTTATATCTGAATTTTTATTTAATGAATCTGAAAGTTTACTAATTGAATATACTAGTTTATCAATTTTTACATTTAGTGAATCTAGTTGTCTCTTTATCTCTTCATTATTTTGAGGTTTTAGAGAATTGTCTTTATTTGAATTTCCAAAGTCATTTCTTGAATCATTTCTAAAGTCACTTCTTTCAT
>CAYLWA010000053.1:0-1868 GCA_964387335.1 uncultured Candidatus Saccharibacteria bacterium
TTTTTGTTATGCCAGAAGAAAAGATAATAGAGGGTGTTGTTGTTGGAACTGATGGACAAAAGATGAGTAAAAGTTACAACAACACAATACCTCTTTTTGCAACACCAGATGAGATCAAAAAAGCTGTTATGTCTATACCAACAGATTCAAAAGGTATAGAAGATCCCAAAAACCCAGAAGAAGATAATGTTTTTAAAATTCACAGACTTTTTGCGGGTGAAGCAGAGCTTAAAGAGCTTGAAGATAGATATGTAAAAGGTGGCATAGGTTACAAAGAGTCAAAAGAAATTTTAATAAAAAATATAGAAAAATTTTTGTCTCCATTTCGTGAAAAAAGAGAAATTTTTGCATCTGATACTGATTTTGTTTTGGATTTATTAAAAGAGGGTGGTATGAGAGCAAAGGATAAAGCTTCAAAGAAAATGGATAAGGTTAGAGAGGTGATAGGTGTAAAACTGTATTAGAATTTTCCCAAATTATATTTGAGTTATAAACAATAAAATTTTCGTAAATTATTTTTTTGTATATAATAAAAATATATGAAAAAATTTTTACTCTTTTTATTTTTACTTAGCCCTTCATTAACATTTGCATATCAAGATTTAGATGTCCCCATTTCAGATGCCGGAGTTATATCCGGCTTTTCTGTAAACTGTCAAAATGCATCAAGCACAGATGCCACCGCACTACTTTTGTATGGCCCAAATGACGATCTAACAAATCCATTTCTCTTTTCTGTTTATGGTTATATGCGAAGACCTTGTCTAGATGGTGTAGCAACTTTTGATAGTTTTGATCTAAATAATTTTCTAAGTTCAAACTACGGACCATACTCTGAATGGTTTAAATATGTCAAAACTCCACTTAAACTTGTAGTCAAAGATACTACTGGGCTGTATGCGCCAGATGCACCCATTTATCATCATATTATAAACCTATATGGTGGAAATAATAATTACAATACAAATGTTTTGAGAATAGAAAATGAAGAATACAAGACTTTGGGTTTTGGTACCACTTATATTTTTGATGAGGTCAACAACTGGTGGGACTATGTCTCAACTTCCAAAAAAGCTCCACCGCAAAACTCATCCGTCTTGTTCTTACCAGGACTTGAAGCTAGTCGTCTGTATGTTGACAGGGTTGCTTGTAATTTTAACTGCACAGATCAGCTCTGGGAACCAAACGGAAATTCTGATGTAGCAGATTTGTATTTAGATGAAGACGGAAAATCTATTCGCACAAACATTTACACAAAAGATATCATAGATGAGAGCAATACACCTGTCGGTTTAGGTTTTGCTGGTGTAAATATTTATAAAAGTTTTATAAATATGATGGATGATATGGTCAACAACAGGGAGATAAGACAGTGGAAAGCCTTCCCTTATGATTGGCGGGAAGATGTTTTTGATATTGTAAACAACGGAGCCAAGACAAAAGACGGAACAAATGTTTTGGCCAGTGTTTTTGAAGGAGTTTTAAATGATCTGGCAAACAATTCTAGAAACGGCAAGGTAACCATAGTATCTCACTCAAACGGCGGACTTTTGGCAAAAGCTTTGATCTACAAACTGCAAGAGTTGAAAGATCAAGGCAAAAGCAACCTCATAGACAGGATAGACAAAGTAGTTTTTGTAGCTGTGCCACAGATAGGGACGCCCTCTGCTATCCCAGCGATGCTTCATGGGTATGATCAGGAGATTTTAGCGGGGTTAATTGTTGATCCAGAATATCCAAGAGAGCTTGGAAAAAATATGAAATCAGCTTACGGACTTTTGCCAAGTTTAAAATATATGGAAAAAGTTTCAACTCCTCCTGTTGTTTTTGACAATAGTATTGATTTTGAGATTACTAGAAAATATGTT
>CAYLWA010000054.1:0-1853 GCA_964387335.1 uncultured Candidatus Saccharibacteria bacterium
ATAACAGGATCACTAAAAACAATGATAATAATAAATTTCTCATAATGGGATTATAGCATTTTATATTAAAATTACATTTAAAGTGGAAAAAAATATAAAATATGATATATTTTAATTATCGCGGGATTGGTTTAGTGGTAGGACGGGACACTTCCAATGTCCAGGCGGGAGTTCGATTCTCCCATCCCGCACAGAAAATTGAAAATTTTATGAAGGGATGGAGTAAGAGTGTCTGCACACTCTTACGAGAGAATCGAACTGACCGGAGGTATGTTTTTCTAGCAAGAAAAACAACCGAGGTGAGGTCAACAGAAATTTGTTTGTGACGACAAACAAATTATCTGGAGTTCGATTCTCCCATCCCGCACAATAGTGTAAATTTCTAACGTTTTTCTGAAAATGTCCGAATATAAATATTTGGGTTTATATACACTTGCATATAAATATTTAAAACCTAATATATTGTTATGCAAATAAAACCATATAAACAATCTCTTACACATAGTTGTCTTGTAGCTTCATTTCTAATGATTTTAGAAGATGATAAGGATAAAACCTTCACAAAAGAGAAGGAGCAACAACTGGTATTAAAAGGATCACAAAGAACATATCCGTTTTATGTAGTCGGTATTACAGCTGAAATAGCGAAAGAATATAAGACTAAAATTCAAGTTTTTGCCGACAACAAATTTTTTACAAATGTTCTTAAAGAGTCTTTCAAAGATAAAAATATTACAGTCAGTCATGAGAAAATCACAACCACTTTAATTTGTAAACTCTTAGAGAAAAATAGTTTGATTTGTCATATAGACAATCACGGACTAGGGGATTATTCTCACTCCTCACATTTTATTGTTATAGAGAAAGTCAAAGGTAGTCTTTTTACAATTATTGACCCGTGGATAGGGGAAAGAAAAAATATTTCTAAAAAAACTCTAGAAAAAGCTATTTTAGAGCTGAAACATAATGTGAAAATGTGCCCACTATTGTTTATAGTAAATTAGTGGAAGTTAATCAAAAAACACCCTAGGACGTTTTGTTTTTCAAATTTTTTGCACCCAACCATGCAAGTTCAAAGATTTTTTTCATAGCCTCAGAAACCTCACCACTTTCAATTATAATACCAAGCTTTTCTCTCCAAGAAGCTATCATTATTTTATTGTTATAAATATTTATCTCCGGATGAAAACTAAAAACATCAGACGGGACCAACACTGAACTTCTTTTTTCCTCAAAATCAAATTGCTGTAATCTTCTAGCCTCTGGTGAATCTGGAAAAATAGCCCTTATATAAATACCTTTTTTTGCTCTTCTTTTGTAATAAAGAGGAAAATAGTTAGGTAATGTATTGTGAACATCATCAACACTTGCGTAAGCCAAAATCTCTCCAGTTGAATTTAAAGTATCCTCGTAAACTTTCTGCAAACCATCTTTACCTTCATAAAAAGAAATCTTTGGTCTATTTTCTATATTATGCATTGATTTTAACTCTGGAATAATTTTTTTAGCCTCTTTTATATATACTTCAAAATCATCTTTTTTCTTTAATAAAAATTTTTCTATTTCATCCGGGGAATTTGCCACATATTCCTGCTTAGGCTCTTTGCCAGAAGATTTTACAAAACCTTTCAACTCAAGGGAAGTTAGAACATGATAGCCACTTGGTCTATTTATACCAGCCTTTCTTGCTATCTGAGAAACAGTTCCTTTTCCTAAAGATAACAAGGCCAAATAAACTAAGACTTCTTTTTGGCTAAAACCTATAATTTCTAAAGATTTTGATAATTCATAATTTTCATTATTCATAAATATATTGTATTTTATATATTATTTTTTGTCAATCATTATCAACA
>CAYLWA010000055.1:0-1790 GCA_964387335.1 uncultured Candidatus Saccharibacteria bacterium
GGGTCTACATCAACCATATATAATTTAGGTTTTGGATCACCATCTTTGGTGCCATAAACACACTGACGAAGTCCTACTATATCAGAGAGAAAAATTTCACCATTTGCAAGTTTATCTATTAGATACTTTATTAAACCTATAATATATTTTTTTAATTCTAATAAAAAATCAGTGTCTTCTTCATTATAACGAACTGCGTTTATGTGATTTGTTAGAACAAATAGGGTTAATTCGCCTGTTTTATTTTTACCAACAACCAAATGGTAAGACACATTTATATCATATTTTTTTAAATCACCTATAATTTTATTTATTTTTAATGCTATTTCTATTGATTGTTTTATTTGTTCTTCATAATCCAAACTTTTATAATTATCCGGTAATAAAGCACCTAAATAATCAATCTTTCTCTCTCTTACCACAAAACTTTTACTCTCAGTAATTTTAAGAGTATCTAAACCAAGACCTCTATTTATATCAGTTTTTTCTAAACCTCCTTTAAAAGGTATGTTTTCTTGTTCCATATTGGGGTGACCAGAGGGAATCGAACCCTCATTGTCGGATCCACAGACCGATGTCCTAACCGTTGGACGATGGTCACCATAATCAACATATACTTTATAACATTAAAATAGACTAAAATCTAGTTTTGATATAAAATCCAAAAACCGCCCCAATTACTTAAACCCATCGGCTTGGATTTTAAAGAGCTCTTCATATAAACCTTTTTTCTTCATCAAGTCTTTATGTTTCCCTTCTTCAAAAAGCATACCTTCTTTTAAAACTATAATATGATCACACTCTTTTATCATAGAAAAATCATGTGATATGAGTATTGATGTTTGGTTATTTGGCAACTCTGAAAGTGATTTGAAGATTTTAGATTCTGATTCAGCATCAACAGATGCGGTTGGTTCATCAAGTATCATCACAAAAGCATTTCTATATAAAGTCTTTGCAATGGCAAGTTTCTGCCTTTGACCTTTTGAAGGTTCTACACCTTTAAACTCAACACCTATCTGATGATCGTATTTATTTTCCCACTTTTCTATAAACTCACTTGCCTGACTTATTTCAGCTGACTTTATAACCAAATCCTCATCAATATCTTTTTCAGCTCTACCAATAGCAATAGCTTGTTTTACTGTAAAATCATAGCTTGCATAATCTTGAAGCATAACCGACATATAACCCCACCACTTTTCAAAATCAACATCTTTCAAATCTACTCCATTTATAAGAATCCTTCCTTCTGTTGGATCATATATTCTGCAAAGAAGTTTTACCAAAGTCGTCTTACCTGCCCCGTTGTTTCCAACTAAACCAATCTTGAAGCCACCCTTAAATGTTAAGTTTAAATTTTTCAAGACATATTTTTCATTTTTTTGATTTGGATATTTAAAACTAACATTTTCAAAAACAATATCCGGCGGACTTGTTAGATCCAGATCAACCGGATTTTCTGCTTTCTTAATAAACGGTTTTGTGCTGAAAAATTTCAACAAATCACCAACGGTCATACTTTTTTCAAAAGCCGAAGAAAGCTCGGATATAAAATCTACAAAAAAACCATTTATATTATCAAGGGTTCTTAATATATATATCATCGAACCAACCATTATGGCGCCAGACAAAACATCTTTAAATATTAGATAAAAAGAAAAAGCAAAACCTAAAAGGTAAATGATTTCTGAAATGACTAAATACAAAGTTTTAGACTTTTCAACTGAAATTTGTTTTTTATTAAAATTTTCAAGTATATCCCTGCACCAAGATAAAAGTTTATTTTT
>CAYLWA010000056.1:0-1622 GCA_964387335.1 uncultured Candidatus Saccharibacteria bacterium
AATAGAAAGAGGGTAAAAACCCTCTATTTTTTTATGGTAATATTTAAGTATGAATGCAAAACTATTAGAAAATATAGTTTTATATAGAGAAAGAGAAAGGTTGTCATTTGCCAAAAACATAATTTCTCAAAAGATTATCTATCAATTTCAAGTCATAAATAAGAAAAATGAAAGTAATAAATATTTAAATGAGATTAAAAATAAAGATAATGTAAAAGAAATTGAACTTATTGAAGCAAGGGCTAGTAGAGAATATTTTAGAAAAATACATAATATATTAAGCGATAAAATTGATTGGTGTGGTAGAAAATCTCATAATAAAGATATTTTAAATAAATTATTTGATATTGGCTATCATTTTTTATCACAAAAAATTATAAAAATTTGTCAAAAGATTAATATCCCAACTGAAATTGGATTCTTTCATAAAGCTCAATCAAAAAATTCTCATCCATTTGTTTATGATTTTATGGAATGGTTGAGGCCTTTCGTTGTGGATAGAACTATTATACATTTCGTAAAAAGAAAGAAACAAAAAATGGAAAAATTAAATAATAAAGATATTAAATATTTTGTTTATTTATTGAGTACAAATTTTACAGTAGACTTTTATAATAAAAATTTAAAATATTGTATTTCTTTGGAATATTGGGTTGAGATTTTGTTACTACATTTTGAAAACTGTGTTTATAAAAATAAGGTTTACAAACCAAATTTTCCAAGTCTTAGACATGAAAATAGATGTAAAAAACCGTCCAGATAGGACAGTATTAGTACCTTCCCACCTCAATGGGTGGGTAAAGGTTTTCACCTTGAAATCGCAGAAGGGGTTCTAGGTACCCAACCACCTTCCCACCTCAATGGGTGGGTAAAGGTCAGTGATTTTTGTGGTTTTCTGAGTTCAAATGATGTCTCCATCATAGACTCAGCTTCATTTCACCTAGGCTCACTTGGGCCTAGGGACGGCCCGGGTACGGGGGCATAGGCAAGATCTAAAACCTTGCCTGCTGTTTGAAACCTGAGAAAAATATCTTTTCCATCCGAAAATGGATGATATCTATCTCAGATCCTGTTTAAGAAGATAACATAGCTGAATGGTGGTGTCAAATCTCTTTTACTTTGTAATCTTCCGGAGCGTTTTTTAGGTATTGTAAAAGTTCCTCCTTTGAAAGCAGTCCTTTTTGTCCACCAACTTGTTTTACAACTGACATAGAGTTTATTGGGCCCCAGAGCATCGAAGTTTCTAGGTCATTTCCAAGTATTAAAGATGAGACAACGGTTGAGGCAAAAGCATCTCCCGCACCAGTTCTTTCAAATGGTTTGTGTGGGTAGATAGGAACAAACAAGTATTTTTCTCCATCATATCCATAAGCTCCATTTATACCGTCCGTTATGATTACATTTTTAGGCCCAAGATTTTTTATGCCACTTAAAAGTTTTTTAACATCTCTTTCTTTTTGATCAAGTATTATCATTGCTTCTTCTACATTGCAAAAAAAGATTTCAGCTCTGTTGTATATACCTTTTAGATTTTCAAAACCAAATCTGATCTGAAAAGTTCCTGGTTGAAAAGCTAGTTTAACATCAGGGTTTTCTAAAAGATATTTTTCTATTTCTTTGTG
>CAYLWA010000057.1:0-1515 GCA_964387335.1 uncultured Candidatus Saccharibacteria bacterium
TTCTTCTTGTAAAGCTTTCCATTCTGGCATATCTTCTATTTTTGATATTCCCAAATGATTAAATAATTTTAGACTAGGTTTATATAGATAAACCCTATCGTCTAATTTTGATGACTCGCGATCTATAAGACCTCTAACTAAAAGATTTCTTATAGAAAATGACGAATTAACACCTCTTATATACTCAATCTCTTTTTTAGTTATTGGAGATTTATATAAAATGATTGAGAGAGTATCAAGAGATGCTTGTGTCAAATCCTTCTCCATTTCTTCTTTCATCATCTTCTCTATGATACCACTAAATTCTGGTTTAGTGCCTATGGAAACCTCTTCTCCATTTAAAACCAAAGTTATAGGCCTATCAACTAAATCTTGTTTTAATACGGGTATAGCACCAAGTATTATATCTCTATCTAGATCGAGATAAGAGACAAGTTCTTTTATGGTTACAGAATCATTCAAATAAAAAAGTACCACTTCTATTTTTTTAGCAACATCTTTCAATTGTTCTTGGTTGTTATCCATATTATAAATTTTATTTAATATTTTGGCACAGAAACAGTGTTTGTTTCAATAGAAATATCCTCAAAATCTTTGTCTTGTTTAACTTGTATTATACCTTGTTTTACCAATTCCAACATAGCAAGAAAAGAAACTATAACATTTACTTTCTCCACTTTACCAAATTTTGAAAAATCTTTAAATGACATTTTTATTGTCTTGGATATCCTGTCTGTCAAATCAACAATAGCTTCTTCTAGTGATATAACTTTTTTGACCAAAGCTTTTGGTAAATTTTCAACTTTTGGAAACATAGCCAGTACATTTTTAAAGACCGTACACAAGAAATCTAACGAAAATCTTTTGTCTGGCGCAAAAAATACCATAGTCTTTTTTGTCTGAAGTCTATTAAAGATTATATTTTTGCCAAACCTGTCTTTAACCAAAACAGAAAGTTCTTTAAATCTCTTGTGTAATTTAAGTTGATTTTGTAAATCATCTATACTTTGCTCTTCCTCATAAGAAAGAGAAAGTTCTGGCAAAAGTGATTTTGATTTTATTAAAACCAAAGTAGAAGCGATGAGTATAAAATGAGAAGTCTGATCCAAAGGCAGACTGTCTAGACTTTTTACAAAACCAATATAATCGTCTGCTACTTTGGAAAGAGAAATATCGTTTATAAAAAGTTTTCTTTTTTCTATCAAAGATAATAGCAAATCAAGAGGACCTTCAAATATTTCTGTTTTTATATTAAACTCATTTCCCATTCAAATATTATACTTTAACATTTCTATTTCTCCAAAAATTGAGTTTGACTAAAAATAACCCTTGCTATATCCAATTTAATTGGAATGATAGATGTAAATACTATCCCCGATCATTCATTGATTTATACAAAAAAAAGTGAGTCTGTATTTGTTGTTCATACATACCAAGGTAAAGATCCTATGCGTAAAGGTCAAAGATATATGAGACAACTTTCAACAGGTTGGCAAAATAGTATAAGTGTTAGAA
>CAYLWA010000058.1:0-1511 GCA_964387335.1 uncultured Candidatus Saccharibacteria bacterium
CGCCTTATTTATCAATATTAAAACGCGCGCTGGCGGGAGACACACCCCCCAAAAAACCAGCGCGCAAAACCGCGTTCAAATATATTTTAACAGATAAGAAAAGTTAAAACAATCCTCTAACATCTTTCACTGTTACAAGAATCATAAGTAGTATTAGTATTATAAAACCAATAGCGTTTGTATAGTTTAAGATACTTGGTTTTATTTTCTTACCGATTATAGCTTCAATAATAACAAAAAGTATTCTGCCACCATCTAGTGCCGGAAAAGGTATCATATTTAAAACGGCAAGGTTTAGTGATATGAGGGCTGTTAGAGATATGATATAACTGAAACCCAAAGTAGAAGCTTCTTTTACAACTTTTGCAATACCAACTGGGCCAGTAACATCTTTAAGACCGGAACCAGCAAAAGCTCCCCCTATAAATTTATAGAGACCTGAGACTATTGATAATAAAATATCTTTTGTTGTAAATACTGCTTCTACAAAAGCTTTATGTATCGGGAGTTTTAATGTTCCAATCATATCCAAAGAGACACCTATGGCTTTTTGTCCGGAAACTATACCCTCCTGTGTTTTAACATTTATTTTTTCTCTAACATCCCCTCTTTTTATTAAAAAAGTTATATCATCAGATTTTTTTATAAGGTCAGTCAACTTTTCAGTTTCCTTAATATCTTGTAAAGAACCGAACTTACTTTCAGCAAAAAGTATTTCATCTCCTGCTTTTATGCCAGCTGTATAGGCAGGTGAAGGGTTTAAAACAGATGTTATTGTTAGTTTGCTATCTTTTACATTACCAAAATGACTAGATTGCAGTGGAGCTTTGACTCCAAAAATAAAAGAAAGCCATATTAGGAAAAATGCAAATAAAATATTTGCTAAAACCCCACTTACAAGAACAAAAATTTGAGTTAAACTTGATTTGTATTGAAAATTTCTAGATTTGTCTTCTGGACTTTCATTTTCGTATGAAAGTGAAGGATCCTCACCAAAAATCTTGACATAGCCCCCAAAAGGCACAGCATTTATCTTGTAAACGGTCTCGCCTTTTGTATAAGATATGATTTTTGGAGGAAAACCTATGGCAAACTCATCAACTCTTATACCACTTTTTTTAGCTGACCAAAAATGTCCCAACTCGTGAACAAAGACTAAAACAGCCAATATTAAAATAAATAAAATAATAAACATATTAGCTTTCTATTTCTTTTTGTTTTTTAGAGAAAATTTCATCAAGGATTTTTGAGCTTTCATCTACCATTTTTTGAACATCAGCTCTGTATTTAAATTTTTGATCTTCACTTATTTCACCATCTTTTTGTTTTCTTTCTATTTCTTTTATGGTTTTCTCTCTTTCAACTCTTATTGATGCTTTTGCGTCTTCTAGTTTTTGTTTGGCAAGTTTTAAAAGACCAGCTCGTCTCTCGCTTGTTAGTTCTGGGAAAATCAAACGAAGTCCTTTGTCATCTACATTTACAGAAAGTCCGAGGTTTGATGAGATTAAAGC